>CALCSH010000316.1 GCA_937893815.1 uncultured Anaerolineae bacterium
ATGCCATCGATGAGACCAAAGCCGGTCGTGTAGAATTCCGCGTGGACAAGACTGCCAATATCCACGTCCCCATCGGTAAAATTTCATTTGACGAAAATAAGTTGCGGGAAAACATGGCTGTCCTGGTTCAGGCTATTTTCAAGGCTCGCCCGGCAGCTGCCAAAGGCACATATGTCCGCCGCATTACACTCAGTTCAACCATGGGCCCTGGCATCCGTGTGGATGTAAATAAGGCCCGCCTGATGGAATTGGACGCATAACTAATTTGCGTAGCTTTTCGGCCTCGTTTTCATGAGGTCAGTTCGTAAATAATCAATACTTCGCCAAAGACAGCAGGTGCCAAATAGCTTAATTCCCTGCCGAGGTGAGACTACCCTTTAACGGGTTCCAGTTTGGATGAAAAGTCTTTGCTTCTTGGTGAGGTAAAGACTTTTTTGTGTAAAACGGCAGAATCGCTGCCATACGCTATTCCGGTGCAAGCGCGCCGGAGAAATTTGATAAGAAAGGAGGAAGTTTCTTTGGCTATTACAAAACAGAAAAAAGAAGTGATTATTGCGCAATATGCCGACTGGCTTGGACGCAGCAGGGCGCTTGTGTTTACCAAATACACAGGCCTCACAGTAAGCAATCTTGATCAATTGCGTGCCAATGTGCGTGAGGCAGGTGGTGAATTTCATATTATGAAAAACACCCTGGCAAAAATCGCCTTTGAAAAAGCTGGTCTGGAAATCAATGAAGAAGATTTCCAAGGTGACACCGCCGTAGGATTTGCATTTCAGGATTCTCCCGGTTTGGCAAAATCGATTGTGGATTTTGCAGAGGAATCTGATTTCGTTGAAATTAAAATGGGCTATCTCAATGGCAAGCTGGTAACATCCGCTGAAATTGTAGCTCTTGCGAAAGTGCCGCCGCTGCCAGTGGTACGCGGTCAATTGCTCGGCACATTGATGGCACCTGCTTCAAAGCTCGCCCGCGTTCTGGCCGAACCTGGCCGACAGATCGCCGGTGTGCTAAAAGCCTATTCAGAACTCGATGCGGCTCCCGAAGCTGCCTGAAAACCGATGGTCTAAAAATTAAATCTGTGCAACAACATCGAAAAACATTTTTCAAAGTGTTGCATACAACCCAAGATAACTGCATACGCTTTTCTAGAATTTCCCCCGCCGCAGGCGGGGAGTAGAAGCAGTTATTTAGAATAACTAACTAAAAAGAAAACAAATAAGGAGTTTTTACAATGGCTGATTTGAAAAAAATCATGGAAGAGCTGAGCGGACTTACCGTTCTCGAAGCTGCTGAGTTAGTCAAGATGCTGGAAGAAGAATGGGGTGTCTCCGCTGCAGCACCTGTAGCGATGGCTGCCATGGCCGGTGCTGCTGCTGAGGAAGAAGTTGAAGAGAAAACCGAATTTGACGTCATCCTCAAAGACGCTGGCCCCAAGAAGATTCAGGTCATCAAAGTGATCCGTCAACTGACCAGCCTCGGTCTCTCCGACTCGAAAGAGTTGGCCGAAACCGCCGATGCGAAGATTATGGAAGCAGTTGGTAAGGAAGCTGCTGAAGATGCCAAGGCCAAAATCGAAGAGGCCGGTGGCGTTGTCGAGCTTGCCTAATCGGGTTGTAATTTTTTGACCCTCTAAGGCCGCCAATTCTTGGCGGCCTTTTTTCTTTTATGGGCTTGTGGTATAGTTCGATTTGAATACAAACCCATATGTACCACGACCGTTCGGGCCTCTTCCTGTCGTTGGAGGATATCATGACTGCTCGTATATTGCTGATTGAAGATGATGAAGGCATACTAACTTTTTTACGCCGCGGCATGGCGTATGAAGGTTATGAGGTTTTTGATGCTACTAATGGAAGAACCGGGCTGGATATTGCCCGCGATCATCCACCGGATTTAGTCGTACTTGATTTAATGCTCCCCGGCATTGATGGCCTCGAAGTCTGCCGCCGCTTGCGAGCAGGCGGCGAGGTACCGATCATCATTCTCACAGCCAAAGATGGGGTCAATGATCGCGTCGTGGGTCTCGATATGGGCGCTGACGATTATATGGTCAAGCCCTTTGATCTCGATGAATTACTGGCCCGCATTCGCGCCTTATTGCGCCGCTCACAACCCACCAGTCGCCCGAAGGTTTACCAATTCGCAGACCTGACCCTCGATACCGGCACGCGCCAGGCACGCCGCGGTGACCGCATAATCACCCTGACAGCCAAAGAATATGAATTGTTGGAACTTTTCCTGCGCCATCCGCGCCAGGTACTCACGCGTGATGTGATCTACGATTCCGTATGGGGCTATGATTTCGGCGGCGAGAGCAATATCATCGAAGTATATGTACGTTATTTGCGGCAAAAACTGGAAGATACAGAAGAAGACCGCCTGATTCATACCGTGCGCGGCGTAGGGTACGTACTGCGAAAAACCGATTAATGTCGCTGCGCAATCGCCTGACGTTATTATATACATCCTTGGTGGGAGGAATTCTGCTCGTATTCGGCTTTGTGATTTACCAGCTAGTAAGTGTCAATCTGGTAGATCAAATTGACGAGTTGCTGGCAAAATCGGCGAATGACATCATTCAGGTTGCTCAACTTAATGCGGTGGGGGAACTCGATATGGTGTCCACACCCAAAGTGGAACTCGCCACGAATGTATATTTCCAGTTATGGGAGCGCAACACCGGTCTGCGTCTCGCCTCGGCCAGCATTAGCCAGTTGCGAGAACCGATGTCGCCTCTCGACCGACTGCCGGGAAAACCCGTTTATCGCACCACCAGCATCGACGAAACGCCAATCCGTGTGTTGAGTGTCCCTCTTTCTGCGGGCAATCGTCTGGTGGGATCGCTACAGGTGGGGGCCAGTATTGCCATTGTTGAAGCCACGCAAAAAACTTTGCTAACGGTACTCATGATCGGCACGATCTCTGCTATGGGGCTGTCGGCATTGGCGGTTTCGCTGGCCACCTACCAGGCATTAGCTTCACTGGGACGTGCGACGGATGTGGCCCTGCAAATCACTCGTGCTGACGATCTCTCGCGCCGGATTCCCTATCAAGGCCCGCCCGCCGATGAAGTGGGGCAACTGATTTCGGCGTTTAATCAAACGCTTGGCCAGCTTGAAAGCCTCTTCGATACCCAACGGCGCTTTGTGGCCGATGTGGGTCATGAATTGCGTACTCCCCTGACCGTGATCAAAGGCAATATTAATTTGCTGCGCCGCATGGGTTGTTCCGATGATGAATCACTGAGCAGCATCGAAGGCGAAGTTGATCGACTTACCCGCATGATCGGTGACCTGCTGCTGCTGGCCCGCGTGGAATCGGGAAAATTGCCGCTTAATTATCACATGGTCGAATTGGATACGCTGCTGCTTGAAGTTTTGCAGCAGGCCCGTGTGTTGGCGCAAGACCGTGTGACCCTGCGCTTGGGCGATCTTGATCAGGTGTTGGTTTGCGGCGATCGAGATCGCCTGAAACAAGTTGTTTTGAATTTGGTTGAGAATGCCATCAAATACACCCCGCCTGGCGGAGAAGTGTTTGTGCACATCGACAAAACCGAGGAGCAGGCGCGTCTTTGCATCTCAGATACTGGCCCTGGAATCCCGCCCGAAGATCTTCCGCATATCTTTGAGCGCTTCTATCGTGCCGAAAAATCGCGCACACGCACCGGGGATGGCAAAGGCTTCGGTTTGGGGTTATCAATTGCCTATTGGATTGTGCGCCACCACGGGGGCGAAATTGAAGTGGAATCAACCATCGGTGAGGGAACCCACTTCACAGTTTGGCTTCCTTTGATGGAAGGGGATTGCACCTAATCAAGTTTTTCTTACCCCGCAGATTAGTACCCAAAACGCCCCGCGGCTTGCGCGCACAGACTGGCTCCTCCCTTTCCCAGCCATTCATTCAATCTTCCACTTTCCGATTGGCCCTGTTTGGCGTCCGTGTAAATTCCCGTACCCCAATAGACATAGCGCAACATTTCTGCGGGCCAGACACTCTCTGGGCGTTTAGCACCCATGATGCCACCGTTATACCCCGCCAGCGCCAGACGCACATTCCCGCCTCGGGAATCCAGGGCACTTTTCAGGTAGGCCAACCCGCGGGAGGCATTCGTCGCCGGTTTGTAGGGATCCTCATCCGCATCGAAATGGAACGGCATTACCTGAAAGAGTCCCATCGCTCCGGCATAGGAACGCGCCCGCGGGTCTCCACAGGATTCGATTTGCATCACAGTGGCCACAAGGTTAGGGTCTAACCCATAAAGCGCACTCCAGGTGACAATTTCATCTCCCCAACGCTGAACTTCAGGGGTGAAGAGCGGCGCAATTTCGTTGGTATAGCCTGGCGCAAGGGAATTTCCGTGCGGTGAAATCACCGAAATATCAATCTGCAATAACACCAGGGTCATGAGCAAACCTAATACGATTACGGCGAGCGGCGGCAGTGCCATGCCAAAAGAAATGCTTGCGAACCAAAGGCAGCCCCCGGATTCCTTTGCGAGGGCTGCCTTTGGTTGTGAATGTTGATGTGTGTGACGGAGCATAAATTGGTTTCGTTTCGTTGTTCAAGGATAAATTGGAAGTTGATCTTCCACATTCTCCCAGTGACCATATTTCTAAGTCTAAAAGCGCGATTGCCGACCTCCATTCTGGTTGTTATTATTGCCGCTGAATGAAACCGGGTGGTAGGTGGGTTCTTGAGAAGTCGCAT
>CALCSH010000317.1 GCA_937893815.1 uncultured Anaerolineae bacterium
CATATATTCCGGCGGACATCTCCGTCATCGGCTTTTTGCAGTAGAGTCAACATTTCGTTGTAAATTCTGTTTTTTTGATAAGGGAAAAATATGAAAAACATGCTAATAACCGGCGGAGCTGGTTTTATCGGCTCAAATTTTGTGCGCTACATGCTTAAAAATAATTCTGAAGTCTGCATCCTCAATTTGGATGCGCTCACCTATGCAGGCAGTCTGAAGAATTTGGAAGATGTGCCCGGCGCTGAGCGCCACAACTTCGTTCAGGGAGATATATGTGATCGTTCACGGCTCGATAGTTTGATGCGCCAGCATGAGATCGACACGATTGTGCATTTTGCAGCCGAGTCACATGTTGATCGCTCTATCCTAGGCCCGAAGCAATTTATCCAGACCAATATAGTGGGGACATTTACCCTACTGGAAGCGGCGAAAAGCTACTGGCTTCAAGATCGCAAATTGGACGGAAATCAGGCGCGCTTCCACCATATTTCTACCGATGAGGTGTATGGCTCGCTGGCTCCAAACGAGCCGGCATTCGCCGAAACCACGCCCTATCAACCGAATTCGCCCTACGCCGCTTCTAAGGCCTCCAGCGACCATCTAGTGCGTGCCTACCACCATACCTACGGCCTACCAACCACGCTGACCAACTGTTCCAATAATTATGGGCCGTACCAGTTTCCGGAAAAATTAATTCCCCTGATGATTTTGAATGCGCTGGAAGGAAAGCCACTTCCCATCTATGGTGACGGACATCAAATTCGTGACTGGCTATACGTAGAAGATCATTGTGAAGCCATCGAGTTGGTGCTGCGCCAGGGGCAAGTTGGCGAAGAATATAATATTGGCGGGGATAACCAGCCGACCAATCTCGAAATTATTCAAACCTTATGCAGTATTCTTGATGCACGCTTCCCCGATTCGCCACATACTCCCCACTCAAAGTTGATTAAATACGTCACCGACCGCCCCGGTCATGATCGTCGGTATGCAATCGATATGCGCAAAATTCATAACGCACTGGGTTGGCAGCCGCGTCAGGCGCTGGCTTCCGGTTTAGAGAAAACCGTCGATTGGTATCTGGCCAATTCAAAATGGGTGGTTGAAATCCACAAACAGCAGCAATACAATCAATGGATGCAACAAAACTATGCAGATCGACCTTGAGAAAAAAGAACACCGGCTACTGATTTCTCTGTTGATGATTGATCTGGCCTTTATCACCGCCCACATACTCAAATTCAGCACCAACCTGGTTTCTTCCTATTTATTTTCCATCGAACAAAACAAAGGGTATGCAGAAATTTATCAGGAGATCAAAGAAATTTGGATCGTTGCGCTGTTATGCTACCTGCTCGTCCGGCGGCGCGAGGCAATCTATGCGATTTGGATGTCCTTTTTTGGATTTCTGCTTCTCAATGGGGTTCTCACGTTTCATGAACGCATTGCCGGGAGTCTGAGCACCCATTTAATGCCCTTCGCTTGGCCGATAGCCTACAAGGTAAAATTGGGGGAGCTGGCGCTTTTTGCAGTTATCGGAGTTGTGTTATGGGTATCCCTCAAGCTCATCTACCCAAAAAGCGGAGCGCACGAGCAAGCTGTTAGCCGTAAGTTGCTTTACTTGCTGATTTGGCTGATGTTTTTCGCACTGGGGGTTGATCTGCTGCATATCGGCATCCGGAAAATATTTGACATGCAGATTGTCTACGATGTTATGGGCGGCATCGAAGAGGGAGGCGAAATGATCGTGATGAGTTTCATCTATGCCTATTTGTTCAGCCTGGAGGGGGCTTCTACGTAGGTCATTGACATTTTCATCACTCCGGTAAAATTTTTGCCAACAGTGCATCCAGTTCTTCGTCGGAATAGTAATGGACTGTGATGGTTCCGCCCTTGCTGCCATACTTCATGCTAACCTTCGTCCCCAGCGCCGAGCGCAGGCGCTCTTCGATTTCAGCCACCTCGGGGAGTTGAGCGGGATGTTCACTAATCGGCGGTTTTTCGCCGCACAATTTTCGCACTAACGCTTCCGTTTGTCGCACGCTGAGTTTTTTCTCGATAACAGTTTGCAAAGCCGCCGCCTGGCTCTGCGAGGTCGGCAGCGCCAGCAATGCGCGCGCATGCCCTTCGCTGATATTCTCCTCCAACAATGCTTGTTTGACACTTGGAGGTAAATTCAGCAAACGCAAAGTGTTGGTGACAGCCACGCGGCTTTTTCCCACACGTTCAGAAATTTCGCCGTGCGATAGACCGAATTCCTCGGATAATTGCAAGTACGCCTCGGCGGTTTCGAGCGGGCCAAGGTCGGCGCGCTGCACATTTTCAATCAGCGCTAATTCCAAACGCTGCTGATCGGTGGCTTCACGCACGACCACGGGCACTTTTTCAAGGCCTGCTTCCCTGGAAGCCAGTAACCGCCGCTCTCCAGCGATGAGAATATAACCCCCGGCATCTTGATCTTTGGTGACAATCAGCGGCTGTATGATGCCATGTTCCCGAATGGAGGCAGCCAATTCGGAGATTCCCTGCGGATTGAAGTGCGCACGCGGCTGACGTGGATTGGGCTTGATCTGCCCCACCCCAACTTCCACAACGCCCGCAGCGGATTCTGCCGAGTCTCCCGGCATGGCGCCCATCGGAATTAATGCATCGAGACCCTTACCTAAACCGGGGCGTTTGCGAGGAGAATTCATATTCAACACCTTTCAATCTAACAGGGTAATATTTCGTAATTTCGGCAAATGTACAATACCAATGGTTTTTGCTCATTTGTGAACTGATCAATAGGAGCCTGAACCCGTTTCCTGCAAAGGGTGCGAATTGCTCTTTATTGCTTTGCGATTGCGCGGCTTTGCGTGATCCAAATTTTTTTTCAACCATCTATTGACGGTTACAAATTAGGGTCTCTAAGATTTTGC
>CALCSH010000318.1 GCA_937893815.1 uncultured Anaerolineae bacterium
GGATTCGAACCAGGCCAGCCGCCCTCAATATAGTGAACGCCAAATTGATCCAGGCGGCGCGCGATTTTAAGTTTATCGTTGACGGAAAGCGAGATACCCTCACTTTGCGTGCCATCGCGCAAGGTTGTGTCGTAGATTTGGATTTTTGCAGACATTGGAAATCTCCTGATTTTTTCTAGTCTCCCCATAAAGTGTTGGTGGAAAGAATTAACCGCTGAGAGCGCAGAGATCGCAGAGTTTTGTCACATAAAATAGCATTTCTCGGCGTTCTCAGCGAACTCTGCGGTAAATTCACCAGACGGTTTTTCATATCAACACTTTAGCGGGAGACCATCTAATTTTTGAAAGTTGGTTAAATTCTCGGTTGATGCGAATATCCCCAACTGGAGATTCCCTGGGTGACGCACAAAGTCACCACCCAGTCCACCATCCTGTCTGTATCAAAATTTCGCGCAACCATACGACTAATCTCTGGCAGCTTCAAAGGCTGCAATTTTATCTTCCTGCTTGAGCAGATACCCCAACTGGTCAACGCCCCCGATGAGGCAAGTTTTGCTAAAAGGATCGATCTCAAAGAAAACCTTCTCACCGCTGGGCAGGGATACGGTTTGGGAAGCCAGATCAATATCCACCGCGGCGAGGGGGACTTCTTCGGTGAGATCAAACAGCGATGTGTGAGTCGCATCATCCACAACGATGGGCAGCAAGCCGTTCTTCAGGGCATTATTGCGGAAAATATCGGCGAAGGATGTGCTGATGACGGCCCGGATGCCCCATCCGGCCATAGCCCAGGGGGCGTGCTCGCGCGATGATCCACAGCCGAAGTTATCCCCGGTGAGCAGAATTTGGGCGTTCTGGTAGCGCTCCTGATTGATCGGAAATTCGGGGTCAGGGCTGCCATCGGCGAGATAGCGCCAACCGGCAAACAAACCCTCGGCCAGCCCGACCTTATCGGTCACTTTTAGATAACGCGCCGGGATGATCTGGTCGGTATCCACATCGTTGTTGGGCAGCGGGATGATTTTTGAGGTAAGTGTTGTGAATGATTGCATAGGTTTTCTCAGTTGAAGGTTGCAGGTTGAAAGTTGAAGGTTATCCGATAACATTCAACCTTCAACATTCCAACTTGCTAACCAATCATATATTCTCTCGGATCGGTAACTTTCCCCGCAATCGCCGAAGCGGCGGCCGTCAGCGGACTGGCGAGGAAAGTGCGCCCTCCAGCTCCCTGACGACCCTCGAAGTTACGGTTGCTGGTGCTGACGGCATACTGTCCCGGTGAGAGTTGGTCACCGTTCATAGCAATGCACATGCTGCACCCGGCAAAACGCCAGTCGCCGCCCGCCTGACGGAAAATTATATCAAGGCCTTCAGCTTCGGCCTGACGGCGAATGCTCTCGGAACCAGGCACGACCAACAGACGCACACCTTCAGCCACTTTATGTCCTTTGATGAGGGCCGCAGCGGCACGTAAATCGCTGATGCGCGAGTTGGTGCAGCTACCGATGAATACCACATCCACCGGATGACCGTGGAGCGATTTTCCCGGCTCTAAATCCATATAAGCCAAGGCTTTTTCTAACGCAGCGCGGCGGGCGGGGTCACTCTGGGCGGCGGGGGTCGGAACCAACTGGTCAATTTCCACGCCCATGCCGGGATTGGTGCCATAGGTAACCATCGGTGCTAACTGCGAAACATCCAGCGTAATCACGGCATCATAGTGCGCACCAGGGTCGGAGGGCAATTGCCGCCAGCGTTCCACGGCGGCGTCCCAGTCGGCACCCTGCGGGGCGTGCTGCCGACCGGCGAGATACTCGAACGTGGTTTCATCGGGGGCAATCATCCCGGCGCGGGCACCCGCTTCGATGCTCATATTACAGAGCGTCATACGCGCTTCCATGCTCAGATTGCGCACGGCAGAACCGGCGTATTCCAGCACGTAGCCAGTGCCGCCACCAACACCAATTTTGGCGATCAACGCCAGGATCATGTCTTTGGCGGTCACGCCAGGCTGGAGTTCACCTTCGAAATCCACGCGCATGGTTTTGGGGCGGTATTGCAGCAGACTTTGGGTCGCCAGTACATGCTCCACTTCGCTGGTGCCAATGCCAAAGGCCAGCGCACCAAAGGCGCCATGCGTAGATGTGTGGCTGTCGCCGCAGACAATCGTCAGACCGGGCTGGGTCAGCCCTAACTCTGGCCCCATAATATGCACAATGCCGCGCAATGGATCATCGAGGTCGTAGAGATGAATGCCAAAATCTTTGCAGTTTGCCTGCAACTGGCGCAACTGACGCGCGCCCATCGCATCCACGATGTTGAGCGAAAGTTCCTTGGTGGGCGTGGAGTGATCCATCGTCGCTACGGTACGATCTGTACGACGTACTTGTAGCCCTTTTGCGCGCAAGCCACTGAAGGCCTGCGGCGAGGTAACTTCGTGCACCAGATGCAGATCAATATAAAGAACGGATGGGGAACCCGGTTCTTCGTGAACCAGATGTGAATCCCATATCTTCTCGAACAGGGTTCGGGGTTTTATTGTTTGATTCATAGGTTGATTCGTAGCGTAGTTTCGTAGTGCTCTCGTTGGTTAGATAATTCGTACAGCGCTTCGCCAAATCAGAACCAACTTCCGCAACAAAATTTGTCCAACTATCTACTTCCCTAAGCCCGAAACATCCCACTTGGCGGGGATGGTGCGCGGTTCAGGAAAGGTTTCCATACGATCTTCGGCTTCGTCATCCTGCTGGGGCAATGGCGCGGCCATCATCCCGGAGGTATCCCATTGCATCGGGAATGTGCGGGGCTGGGGGAATTTTTCAAAGGCGTTTTCGCGGGGGGGATTTTTCTTCTCAGGCATGTTTCTTCTCCTAATTTTTTATAAACCACACAGGCGCAGAACACATAAAACTAAATCGCACCAATAAATTTTCAGTGCGTCTGCTCCTGGGTAGTTTTCAATTAACAACCATTTGTCCAATGACAGCTTCAGGCATTTCAGAACGTTCACGAGCGGCCAGTAATTTATTCAAAGCGGCCAAATACGCTTTAACGCTGGCAACGATAATATCGGTATCGGCTCCATAGCCGCCAAAAGTGCGGGCACGGGAGCGTCCACTCTGGGGGGATGTGCGTCGAGGCACCGAGCCATTTTCTGCTTTCAGACGCACGGTAACTTCGCCCATGGCATCAATGCCTTCGGTGATGGCGTGAATATTGAACTCCAGCAAATTATTGGGCGCCTGAACAATCGCATCAACCGCTTTGTAGGCTGCATCCACGGGGCCAGTACCGATGGCGGCCTGTATGTGGAGTTCACCATCGGGGGCAAGCAAACGTACGGTAGCAGTCGGCAACCCTATCGTCCCGCACGCTACCTGCAATCCATCCAGGCTATAAATCTCGCTGGCACGATCCATCTGATCTTCTACCAAAGCCTCCAAATCGGCATCGGTGATGGATTTCTTCTTGTCCGCCAATTCTTTGAAACTCTTGAACGTGCGGTCCAGTTCTTCGTCATCTAACTCGAAACCTAATTCTTCCAGGCGCACGCGCAAGGCGTGGCGACCCGAATGTTTGCCCAAAACCAACCGTGAGCGAAACAAACCCACAGTTTCGGGCTTCATGATCTCGTAGGTGCTGTTATTCTTGAGCATGCCATCCTGGTGAATGCCCGCTTCGTGGGCGAAGGCGTTGGCGCCGACAATCGCTTTATTGGGCTGCACAGGCATACCAGTGTAATTCGAAACCATGCGGCTGATGCGCGTGATCTGGGTCGTATCAATGCCGGTTTCCAGGTTGTAGATCGGATGGCGAGTTTTCAGCGCCATGACTACTTCTTCGAGAGAGGTGTTACCGGCGCGCTCCCCAATTCCATTCATGGTAACTTCGGCCTGACGCGCCCCGGCCTGGATGCCTGCCAACGCGTTGGCGGTTGCCATACCGAGATCATCATGGCAGTGTACAGAGACGACTGCATTTTCGATACCGGGCGTATTCGCCATAATACCGGCGATCAGGGTGCCAAATTCTTCAGGGGTGGTATAGCCTACCGTGTCGGGGATATTGAGCGTGGTGGCTCCGGCCCTAATGGCTTCGCCTAACACCAAGTAGAGAAATTCCGGGTCACTGCGCCCGGCATCTTCGGGAGAGAACTCGACATCGTCACACAGCGATCGGGCGTAGGCCACCATCTCGCGCACCTGATCCACCACTTCTTCGGGATCCATACGTAGCTTGTATTGCATGTGAATGGGAGAAGTTGCCAAAAAGGTGTGGATGCGCGGTTTTTTGGCAACCTGGATCGCGCCCCAGGCTGCATCGATATCTTTTCGGGTGGCGCGCGCCAAACCACATATTGTGGGCACGCTGTCATCCAGATCATCAATATCCTGAGGCGGATTGCCAACTTCCAAAGCGATACGACGCACACCTTCAAAATCATCGGGCGAGGCCGCGGGGAAACCGGCTTCGATAACATCCACTCCCAGCCGGGCCAGCCCGCGGGCGATTTCCAGCTTCTCAGCAGATGTCAGCGTCGCCCCGGGGGATTGCTCACCATCGCGCAGGGTGGTGTCGAATATGTAAACGTAATTGTTATTCATAGATAAACACACCTTATAACGGATCAACGTTCAAACGTTTGAACGTTGATCCGTTTTTTTATGACACTACTCTCCAGGTTTAATCGTCACTGGATTGACGAACGGCATCATCTCACGCAATTCAGCGCCAACTTTTTCAATCAGATGATCTTGTTTCAAACGGCGCTGTTCATTGAACCAGGGGCGACCTTGTTGGTTTTCTTCAATCCATCCCTGAGCAAAGGTGCCATCTTGAATATCTTTCAACATCTGACTCATCACGTATTTGGTTTCTTCGGTAATGATTTTCGAGCCAGCAGTGTAATCGCCATGTTCAGCCGTATCCGATACCGAATAGCGCATATAATTCAGCCCGCCGCGATACATCAGATCCACAATCAGTTTGAGTTCGTGCATGCACTCAAAATATGCGAGTTCTGGTTGGTAGCCAGCTTCAACCAGGGTTTCGAAACCCGCCTGCACCAGCGCAGAAACGCCGCCGCATAAAACAGCTTGCTCACCAAAAAGGTCCGTTTCCGTTTCTTCCGCAAATGTGGTTTCCAGTACACCAGCGCGTGTACCGCCAATTCCATATGCATACGAAAGCGCATTTTCCTTGGCAGTGCCACTGGCATCCTGATAAACGGCCACCAGGCAAGGCGTACCGCCGCCTTCGGTGAAAACCTCGCGTACGCGGTGTCCGGGCGCTTTGGGCGCCACCATACTCACATCCACATTAGCGGGCGGGGTGATCGTGCCGTAACGAATATTGAATCCGTGGGCAAACATGAGCGTGCCGCCCGCTTTTAGATTGGGGGCAATATGATCTTCGTAAATCTTGGGTTGCGCAGTATCCGGTGCCAGCACCATAACAGTATCCGCCCAGATGACAGCTTCACCGATCGGCTTGACGACCAGCCCCGCAGCTTCGGCTTTTTTCCAGGATTTGCTGCCCTCTCGCAGCCCTACACAAACTTCCACACCGTTATCTTTCAAATTCAAACTGTGGGCATGTCCCTGCGAACCATAACCAATTACAGCCACTTTCTTGCTTTTAATCAGTTCAGGGTTTATATCGTTGTTGTAATAGATCGTTGCCATAAAGAATTCTCCACTGGTTTAGTGTTGTACTGTTTTAGCGCCGTTTCCATTGGCGCCTGGGGTGTGTCGCACACCCGCAGCGGTGCCACGCATCATGGCAACCTGGCCAGTGCGTACCATCTCCAAAATTCCGAGCGGACGCAAAAGTTCAACCAGGCTTTCAATCTTGTCTTCAGTGCCAGCGATTTCTACAATTACAGAATCGGGCGCTACGTCGACGATTTTGGCACGAAAGATCGATGCCAGGCTGGTAATTTCGCTGCGCAGTTCAGGAATAGCTCTGACTTTAATCAGTGCAAGGTCACGTGAGACAGATGGCTGATTGGTGACATCCTGCACGTCAATCACATTGACCAATTTATACAAATTGGCTTCCACGATGCTTACATTGACATCATCGCTATCCAACACAATCGTCATGCGAGAAATATCAGGGGTTTCCGTTTGACCGACATTGAGCGATTCGATATTGAAATTTCGGCGGCGGAATAACGATGACACCCGGTTGAGCACGCCGGGTTTATTTTCTACAAGGGCAAATAAAGTATGTTGCATGGGTTTCTCCTTCTTTCGGTAATAGGCACTTAGGCCATCAGGGATTAGTTACTCAGGTGTGCAAACCGAGAAATTAACCGCTCCGCAACAACCTAAGCCCTAATCACCTATTCCCTATCAATTAGCGTACAGGCCGCCGGATCATATCGTCCAGGTCTGCCCCAGAAGCCACCATGGGGTACACCGCTTCTTCCCTCTCTACCCGAAATTCCAACACAACGGGGCCAGGAGTCTCTCGGGCAAATGCGATGGCATCAAAGACATCACCCGGTTCAGTCACCAGGCGAGCGGGAATACCATGTGCTTCGGCAATTTTGGTGAAATCAGGGCCATTCATTGGGGTGGCGGCATAGCGTTTGTCAAAGAAAAATTCTTGCCACTGACGCACCATCCCCAGGAAGCCATTATTCATAATGGCAATCTTGACATTGGCGCCTTCCTGAACAGCAGTGGAAAGTTCGGCCTGCGTCATCTGAAAACTGCCATCCCCATCAATCAACCAGACTTCCTTGTCTTTATGGGCAAACCAACCACCAATCGCCGAGGGCAAACCAAAGCCCATCGTTCCGGCTCCGCCCGAAGTGATCAGACGGTAGGGATGATCGAACTGGTAATACTGGGCCGTCCACATCTGGTGCTGGCCTACGCCCGTGGCAACAATCGAATCGCCACCGGTCGCCGTCCACAACGCACGGATGGCGTGGGCCGTATACAATTTGCCATCATCAGCCCAAGACATAATGCTGCGGTCTTCCGCTTCGGATTTCCATACCGCAATTTGTTGCATCCACTCATCGTGCTCGTATTCATCCAGCATCGGAATCATATCGGTGAGTACGGTCTTTAAATC
>CALCSH010000319.1 GCA_937893815.1 uncultured Anaerolineae bacterium
AATGGCTGATTTTTATGGGGTATTTGTCTTAATTTTGCGGGAAAAATGACGTAGTGTTGACTCCAGCCCCTCTCTCAGGTTTAAGAGATGGGCAAGGCACTTTGAAGCGATACGTATGCTTTAGAAGTGAAACTTCTCAGAGAAGTTTCACTTCTTTTGGGTTTGCGGAAGTGTGACGCTCCTTACAACAAGACGCGGGCATACCCGGTGCGGAATTTGCGCCAGTAGCGTTGAATGCCTCCGGCGGACATCGCCGAGGGGTTGGCGGCCTCGAACGCGGCTACCCACTCTTCCCCCAGTCCGGCGTTCAATGAACGCTGTTTGGACCACATCACAAAATCATCCTGCAATCGCTCAAGGGACGGATCAGCGGGCAGAGCGCTTTCCATCCAGGCTTCAATCTCGTTTACGCCTTGTTCCACAGCGGCTAGATGCTGCCCGGCGTCAGGAAAGATGCCAAAATGCGTCGGTGCGATAAATTGGAGATCCTCTTCCTGCAGACGGGCGATACTCTGTCGCCATTTTTCGATATGGAACTCAGGTGGGACAGCAGGGATGCGCACATGCAGCAAGCCGGGTGTGTTCATGCGCGCGCCGCCCACATCGCCACAGAAACAAGTGTCATCGAAAATATAAGCCATGTGGTGCGAGGCGTGCCCGGGCGTATCGAGGGCTTTGAAGCGCAGCCCCTCGATTTCGATCATGTCATTATCATGCAAGATACGAAGCCGTTGTTCGGGAACGGGCAAAAATTCGCCCCACAGATGATCCATCAACTCGCCGTAGATGCGCGCCGCGCTGCGGATCAATTTTGTGGGGTCCAGCATATGGGGCGCCCCAACTTCGTGGACGTGAATGTGCGCACCTTGTTGTGCCAGCCACCCGGCGGCTCCAGCATGATCGAGATGGATGTGAGTCAGTAAGACATCCGTGATGTCGGCTGGCGTATAGCCATAGTGCGCCAGTCCGTCTTGGAGCGCCTGTACGGTGGAACCTGGCCCGCATTCGACCAAAACTGCTCCGTGTGCGTGCGGGATGAGATAAGCGGCGATAGCGTTCGGGATGCCTAGAAAATTGAGATCAAGGGTGTGGATGGTGTTTTCAGGTGTCATAGGGTTATCTGGAGCATAAATTTCTACTGCGTTTTTTTCGCCAGCCATTTGCGAATTTCGATAACGTGATTTTCTTCATGGCCGAAACTGCTCTCGGCAACCCATTTCCAGAGTGGTTCGCCGTTGAGCCAGGGGTAGCGCTGTGGGTCGCTCAAGTCTTGCTCGTTAAAGGAATCGATGCGGCGCAGGGTTTGTTGACGCACGCCCGTAAAATCAGGGAAAACACGCTCCAGCGGACGGTCTTTGTGCTCCTGATACCAGTCATCGTTGATTTGGTCGATGGTGCGCAACTGGGCGAAATGGGCCGTGGTGGGGTGCAGGCCTTGCTGAGCCTGCCAGAGCAGTTTGATGATCTCCGATTCCCAGAGCATGATATGCATGAGGATATCTTTGATCGACCAGCTACCCTCCACGCCGGGAGTTTCGAGTTGCTCATCGCTAAGCGTATCGAGGATTTCGAATAGTTGTTCGCGAGATTTCCTGAGTTGCTTCTTGAGTTCAGTTTTGTTCATAGTAGGTTCTCTTGTACTTTTGACCGGTTGTTGTCCCTTTGTATTCGTCGCTATTCGCCCGGACTTTCGGCGTTCCGATGCGCCTTTTGAATGATTTGCTGGATGAGCTTGCAGTGTTTCTTGCACTCCGGCACCGATTTTAGAATCAAATCTACAGCCTGGGGGTGAACGCCAACAATGATATTACCGTATTGAAAAATTTTACCGAGTACAGATTGGCGGCAATGTACGCTTTGAATATCCATCAGCGGGATGCTGAGCATCGAATCGTCAGATGCACTGGTCTGCACCGATAGGTTGTGGGTTGTCAGCGTATAGGCATAGAAGATGCGCCGGAACAGCGTCAGCAAGATACTCGCGAACATGAGCACGACCAGAATGAAGAATAAGATCATTGCGCCGATAGTTGCGGTACTATTCAATTCAGTATAGATAATAAACGACGCCGCCAGCACGAGGAATACCATGATCCAAAATATCCCGAAAACCCCGGGGATGATGCTCGGACGAAGTTGAAAGACCAGGCGCTCTTGTTGACGATCTTGCTGAAGTTTTTGTTGGCGTTTTTTGGCGTGACTTTCCAATTCAAAAGCCGATACATGTTGTGACGGTTTTGGCAGCGGGGGAAGGACAGGCACATCTTCAGGCTCAATCACAAAGGGCGGCACATGTACCGGCGCCTGTGTCGGTATTTCCTGAACAGGTGGTGTAAATCCGTCCACCAGGTGCATTAGCCCCTTTGCAGCCACCTTGTTATAGGGATCAATATCAATCACCTTTTGCAAATACTCAATTCTTTCCTGTGTGTTGGTGGTTGCGCCTGCAAGCCACAACCAGGCCTGAACGTCCTCCGGATTGTGCCGCGCGGCATAATCTAGAAATTTGCGTGCCAGTTCAAGATCACCCGCTTTGAGCGCGTCAATCCCTTTTTGGGTGAGATCTGAGGTATCCATACCTCTATTTTATAACATTTTTTCTCCGCGCGGTTCCAATAATCCGGCTTTTCATCACGATTCCTGAAAAACCCTGACAAACACGTCCGACCTGAATTTCCTTCCATGTTAGAATTGTCGCCAAAATCAAATCTGAGTATCCTTATCCACAATCTATTGATCGGAGGAGTATATGTCTCGAACGAAATGGTTCTTCTCAATACTACTTGTTGCGCTTTTGTTGGCTGGATGTTCTGCCCCCGTGGAAACTCCTGTCGAAACGGAGAGCGTCGCCGCGTTGGTTGAAGCCGAAGCCGCCCCCGAGGTGGCTCCTGAACCCACAGCGCCGCCTGCCCCCACACCGGATCCCAATCAGCCAGTACAAATCACGGGTACGGTAGAAATCTCCAATGCGCTGATCGTGGAAGTATATTTCTTCGAACGTTTTGCCATGCTCGAAGATTTAACAGGCTTTGTGCAGCGCGATTATGAATACGAGCAACCGCTTGATGCTCAGATCCTTGGCCCGGTGGCGGTCAATGAAAATGGAGAATTTGCCTTTACTTTAAACTTGCCAGCTGCGCCTATTAATCCACTTAACGATGTGGATCAAAATGGCGCAGAAGATGCCGGGGTGCAAATTTGGCAAATTGCCATGAGCGCCAACTATATTGATGATCCGTTCCTGGGCGCCAATGAAACCGGTGGTTGGAGTGCCAATTACACCTCCGCCCGTATCGATTCGGAAAATAAAAATGAACTCACGGGCGGCGTGATTCTGATTTGGGCTCCCGATGAGGCGCAATCCTTCCCCAGCGGTTTTGGCGATGACGGCCTGCTCTTTACCGAAGATGACCCAGTGACTCCGGTGTCGTCGGGCTATTCGTTGGTCGATTTGGATAGCGAACCTTTTGAAATCTATAAGGAAGCTACCCCTGCGCTAATGCTCTACGAAGGCGAACTTACCGTCAACGACTATAGCGACCAAACCTGGAGCGAAGGCTTCGATACCCTGCACAGCAAAGTTTCCGTGGAATATCCTTTCACCGAGATGAAAGGCATGGATTGGGACGCGCTCTACGCCGAAATTGCTCCGCGCGTTGCCGAATCAGAAGCCAATAACGATGAGACAGCCTATTTTCTGGCGCTGCGCGATTATGCCTGGTCGATCCCGGATGGGCATGTCGGGCTGAGTTTCAACGATATTGGTAACGCCATGTTTGAAGAAGATACGGCGGGTGGCTACGGTTTTGCCATCATCGGCCTGGATGATGGTGGCGTGATCGCGCATGTTTTACTGGAAAACGGCCCTGCCGCTGAAGCAGGCATGCTTTGGGGGGCACAAATATTGGAATGGAACGGACAATTGATCCATGATGCCATTGCGGCCGTTGTTCCCTGGTCGATGCCGTTCTCGACCGAGGAAACTCTACGAATTCAGCAATATCGCTATTTGTTGCGGGTGCCCCTGGGTACTGAAGCTGAAGTGACCTTTCAGAATCCAGGTGAGGATGCCCCCACCACGGCAACCCTCACCGCAGTCGGGGAGCGTGACACCTTTAACGCCACCAGCATCTACGCTGGTTTTGATGCCAACACCCTTCCGCTGGAATACGAAATCCTGGAGAATGGCTACGGCTATATCAAAATCACGTCGCTCTCGGACGATATTAACTTGATTATTCGCCTGTGGGAATGGGCTATGGAACGCATGATCGACAATGAGGTTCCGGCGATCATCATCGATCTGCGGCAGAATGGCGGCGGTAGCCCGTTGGGGACGCTATTTGCCAGCTACTTTGTCACCGAGCGTATCGATATCAGCCGATCGTATTATTACAGTGAAACTAGCGGCGAGTTTGAAACGTTTGGCCCACCCGATTATACCGAGCCGGATGATAGCCTGTACTACAATGGGCAGCTTGGTGTGTTAGTTAGCCCGGCTTGTGCCAGCGCCTGCGAAGATGTAGCTTATGTATTGGGCGAGCTACCCCAAACGCGCGTGTTTGGCTATTACGCCTCGGATGGCATCTATGGTGAAGTTGCCCGGGGTCAGTATGAACTTCCCGGCGGATACAGCCTGCAAGCACCTACTGGCCTGACTTTGGATATGGATGGCAATGTGGTTATCGAGGGGCTGGGCGTGGTGCCCGATGTGCGCGTGCCCCTGACGGTGGATACCGTTCAGTCGCAGTACGTGGATGCGCAGGATGTGGTTTTAGCATATGCGATCGCTGTGATGGAGCAGCCTTTAGGCGCGGGCATCACCCCGGCTGCCTCGCCCAAAGTGGGTAGCAAGAGTGAAGCGGAAGCCGCCTTCAATGCGGATACCAAATGGCTCGATGATCTGGCCAAGGAAACCTATGACGAAGCCGAGTTGGCACAGGCGGGCCAGACCTATCTTTACACCGTGCCATTGCCTGCCTCGCGCAATACGATGTGGGTGTATGCCTGGTGTACCGCCGATGAAACCAGCTTTGAGGATAACTGGTCAAAGATGAGCCTGGAATTTGCCATCAATGGCGAAGTGATTCCAGTGGAAGATTTCGTCAAGCTGGAAGGCGTTTTTAGTGGCAATCATTGCCGGGCATATTACACTGTTCTCAGCGACTGGGCGGTCGGTGAGCATATGTTAACTACAACAGTCACGTTAGCTGCACCGATTAATGATGGGATCGCCGTAAATGATTACCCGGCCGGTACGCATGTCTATGAGTACCATGTGTTTATTGCAAGGTAATTCTGACCCAACTAAAGGGATGGGAATTAAAAAATACGGTCAACAACAGATGTTGTTGACCGTATTTTTTTTTGGCAGCAGCGCCTTTTCAGGGCATAGAATTTTCGATCATGGCATTTGCGAGCGCAATCACAACATCTTGAGACGCGCCTTTCAGGCCGATCAAGTATTCATACTCTTTATATACCCAGGCCACCTGAGCATCGCTGCAATTGGCTTCGCAATTGGATGCAACAAAATAGCCCTGAATGCCGTTGTTGAGAATGACTTTTTGTGCCGCCCAGTGCAAAAAGGGCATGGTCTCCGAGCCGGTCGGGATGCCCCAAGCGTTGGTCTGTGCCATCAAGCCACCGTAGCGACAAGCGCCCGCACCCATGCAATCGGCACCGTAATCGAGGCTGAGTTCGTAAAACCCATCGCCGGTGCTTGAAAAATAGGGGGATACGGCAGGCAATCCCGCTTCCACAGGGAACTTGGCAGGTAACATCGGAGGTATCATGCTCATGACGATGGTCTGCATGGGTGTCTCAAATTCGGTGGGTATTACGTTGGGGAAAGCCACCACTTCTGCGCTCTTGGCACCCCCGGTTACAGGTTCACTGAATCCGCTCTCGAGATCGTAGATCAGCCGCGCGTTGCGTTCCCCCTGAGGGTCATAAAATTCGACGGTCAGCACGTCAATCCAGTTTGGACTAAAATTGCGCGCAGCTGAGGCCGCGATAATTTGCTCCGTCGCGTCGTTCAGATTATATAAATAAAGTGTGACAGGATCGCCGCTCTCCATGAAGGCTTGCGACGACATGGCATCGAAAAACGTGGGGTGATCGCTATACAGCAGTTGTCCGGTGTTGGGATTGAGGGCGTATTCATGGGATAAAGATAATGCTGTGAGAGCGTAATCGGATTCTTCCCAAGTTCCCAGATCAATACGAGAAAGAATTTGCGGATTAGGCCCATGTTTGAAACTCACCCAAAAAGCGCTGCTATCATCGGCCCAGGAATCGAGATCGGGCGTCAGCATTTCGTCAATGTGCTCGAAGGCAAATTCCTGTGCGATTTCACCACCGGCCAGATCGAAAAAGCCCACTCCGGTGAAGAAGTTGTCGGGCGGTAGGGGATACAGTAGGGCTGCGTAGCTTTCATCGGGCGCCACGCGAAAATCCAAACCCTGAGCAGAGAAGAGCAACTCGCCAACCGTGCCGATTTTGGCATTGTAGCGCCAGAGTTCGTCCGTCCAGTTTTCGGTATTGATATCCCCGGTGCGTTTCAGCAGATACAGGCTGTCGTTGACCAACTGGTAAAAATGATAATGGTCTGCATATACATTTTCGGTAGTGAAGAACAGGCTCACCTCGCCTGCGCTGCGGTTGAAAATTTGGGCGTCGAGCCTTCCTGGCATGTCGAGGTAGCTGCTGAAGGCTACACTGAACTCGTCGGCTGGCGCTTCTTGTGCGACGACTGTCGCAACCGCAACGATGAGCAAAAGAGCGTTGATTAGTAAGATGCGGATGAATTTCATGCGTGTTCTCCCGGGGAAAATAGGTTTGGTGTGAAGCAATCGATACACCTGTAGTGAGGTTAGTTACACGACAGAGTTATGCTTTTGTGGTTTTAATCTTACCGCAAAAAATCGACTCAGGAGTGCGGTTCTTATCAAGCCCCCACGGCTTTTCTGAAGTCGCGCTTGGTCGGATTTTTACCGCAGAGTTCGCTGAGTTTTTTAAGGTTTTCTCTGCGTTCTTCGCGCTCTCAGCGGTAAAATTGCTTTTCCGTTTCGACTTTGCGAAGATACTGCCAG
>CALCSH010000320.1 GCA_937893815.1 uncultured Anaerolineae bacterium
CTGCCCGTGGCTTTCGATAGCTGGTATACCCAACCCCACTTTTGTCATTTTTTGGACAAAACCCTTGGACTAAACTACATCGGGGCATTGTCTGGAGACAACGAAGTCGTCTTGAAAACCGGACGAGAACGCCTGGATGACTTTGCGGCCCGACTACAACAAGAACATCTGGATGCAGTCCAGCAGAACAAACCACCAGTTTTCAAACGCATTACCATCCAATACAAAGGCAAAAAGGAACACTACTACAGCTATTGCGCCACCCACCGTATTCACAATTTCGGCAAACAACGTCTGATCATCAATTTCAACCAGGCTGATTTATCGGACAACCCCCTGTTCTTGATCTCCAACCGCTTGAACTGGCAAGCGCCTGGGATTACCCGCATTTATCGCCACCGCTGGCCCGTGGAAGTTTATCACCAAGAAGGCAAGGACGAAGGACTGGATCCGTATCAACTGCGGGACTTCGAGACCATTGAACGACATGTCGCCTTAGTCGCCACAGTTTACAGCTTACTGCGTGCCGCTCCACATGACCTGGCTCTCAAGGAAAAACTTCAACGTGAACTCAAGTTTGAGCATGAAGGCAGCGCACCTTTCTGGCGACGTGCAACCCAGGCACACAGCCTTTGGAGCATGGCCTTGTTCATCAGTATGGGTTTGACCCAAGGTCAGGATTTGCACGACATCATGGCACCTTTGCTCCGTGCTGTATGTCCGCCTGCCTAAAAAACCCAAAACGACAAGGCTACTCAACAAGCGGTTGCTGCCTCACTTTTTTCAAAAAAAGTGCGGAGGGATTCGGCGTTGCCCCAGTCTGGTTCTTGGTGGTTTGATCTGCCTATTTCCGGCTGTCTAGAGTATCAGTTTTTAAGGTGCAAAAGTCGAGTTCACTTACTCTGGGGTTGTTTTCGCGCGCTTATTTCCCAATAAAATTCGCACATTCCCAGAGACCCCATTCCGGATTATTTTTTTGTTTCCATGCTTATTCGTGCCGCAACGTAAACGCTATAAAAATCCCCAATGCCACAAGCACCACAAGCACCAAAGGCAAAATCGGAGTAGCCTGCGCCACAAAGTCCGGTCCTGGCACTGGCGTATGCGTGAGATATGCAGTAGGCGAAACTGCCGGGGTTGGAGGCATCAAGCACTGATGCGTTGTCACGACTATGCTGAAAAAGGTTTCTTCCACACCAGTCGATTCGCTGCGTACGGATACGTGCCATTCTCCGTCCTTTGGATTCAATACAGTGTAAAGTTTGAGATTATCACCACTCTGGAACAAGAAGTTAGGTGTTTCTTCACCGATTAGATTCCCCTGGGGATCAAGAATATCCAAAACAGGCTCACCGGTAGTGGAGTTGAGTGCCAGACTCAGCTCACAGGTGTTTGCTGGCACCATTTGGGAATCAACTTCCTGAGAAGCATTGGCGTTGACATAACCGGTAATCTGCGCCACTTCGCCCACCATCCCCTGGCGGCAGGCCACAAAGAAATTAACCAGTTCTTCGCCGCTTTTAGCAAATAGATATTCGCCATCGGTTTTCGATGCCAGCGTGGCCAACAATTCAAAATCGACATGTGCTTCAGTAGCACCAAAGCCCACCGTGCAAATTACGGCATCCATCTCGTTAGCCTGCAATGGTATCTCACGCAAGACCTGATCGGGGCCAGGGCCAGTGGTGATATGACCATCACTGAGCAGTAGAATCACGATCGGCATTTCCGAGTTGGCGTTGCGGTTCAATTCCCGCAAGGCTTCATCGAGGCCACCGTAGATATTGGTCATCTCGAGGGGTTCCAGGGCGTCGATTTTTCGATTGATAGCTTCGTGATCGGCCGATAACCCCTGGAGCAGCACCGAGTCGGTTGAAAAGCGCACCAACCCCAAGAGAGAGTCCCGCCGCCCGGCAACGCTATCCAAACGAGATAAATCAATCAGGGTTTTCGCTGCCAATTTCGCTAAATCCAGTTTACGAGGAATACCCAATTCTGCAATCATGCTATCCAAATCGGCCGCAAGCGCATCGATATTCAAATCCAAACGTTTCTGATCGCGTTGTTCAATCAGCTTGTTATAGTTGCGCTCCTCCAGCGCATCAAAAAAAACCTGAAAAGATGCGTCGCTGGTTTCTTGCAGGGATGTGTATTCTGCTTCTCCGATATAGGACACAAGATCACGCAGGGTTTGCCGATCTTCATAATTGACGGTCATGCCGCTGCATGATTGTGAGATCCAATAATCCACTTCGTCAATGGTCAGGGCGGAGGTTATTGCCTGATCGTAGGTGGGACTACAGCCGAGAGCCAAGAGGGCTTGCTCGACTTGCTGCATAATCAGCGTTTGACTCGGAGTAGCATAATTTTCAGAAAACCACTCATCGAGAGCATCAACGGTTGCCAGATAACTCGTTCGCGCATTGACAACGTCAGGATCAATCAGAATCGTCTCGATCGTTTGCTCAATTTGAAGCAATTCTTCATCTTCACGCACCGTGGCGAGTTGATCTACCAGCGCCAACAACTCTTCAGGCATATCGCCGGTGAGTATTGGCTCATCCATACTACTGGAAACATCAAGCACCAGAATGATTTGAATGATGTCGTCGGGTTCTTGTGGAATTTCTTGAGCTTGTACACTAGAATGAACAGCGCCAACGAGAATAATCCCCATCACAAAAAAAACCAACCAGCGTACCATTTTCATGTGCGACCTCCCCACATCGGATCAATATAACAACTCAGATCGCAGCCCTCACAGTACTATCCGGCAGCGCTTGCATAACACTGAGCTGTTACAAATCGGCTGTCAAAATAATTCTAGCATAATTTTGGATTAAATATTCTATCGGGTCTCTGGGAATCCCCGCGGAAGTTGTCCAGATTTAGGGGTTTTTCACGGCAGTTCCTAAAGCTCCATTCGATCCAGGTGCTGCATCTCGCCGAAGTCATGATATGATTCAAGGTAACTGCTCATTCTCGAACTATAAGATGCCGTAAAAAATGGGCAAGCCTGGGCAGTACCGATTTAATTCGCCATCATCCTATTTGAGTTTTTGATCGAGGAGACCATCATGAAAGACCTTCACCCAGACCTGGAACGAATCATAATTTCTAAAGAACAAATTCAGGTGCGAGTAAAAGAACTGGCCGCACAAATTCAGAAGGATTATGCAGAAACAGATCGCATCATTTTGATCGGCATTCTTAAAGGCGCGTTTATATTTTTAGCTGATCTGGCTCGCGAATTAGATATCCCCCATATTGTAGATTTTATGGCTGTTTCCAGTTATGGAAAATCGGGCGCACAAAGCGGGGCCGTGCGTTTGGTGCTGGATGTGCGCGAGCCGGTTGTGAATGAGCATGTGATCGTTGTGGAGGATATTGTTGACAGCGGCAACACGCTCAACTATTTGTATCATACGCTCCAAGGCAGACAACCCGCCTCCATCAAAACGTGCGCGCTTATCGAGAAGAAACGCGAAAGCCTGGACGTGCCGATTGATTATCTGGGCTTCACCATTCCGGATGTGTGGGTAGTTGGCTACGGCCTGGATTATGCCGATACACACCGCACGCTGCCCTTTGTAGCTGAATTGAAGAGTGAGGTCTATCAGAAATAAGTTTCCTCCTCCATCATGCACAACCCGCTTCAAACGAGCATGCGCTAAATTCTGGCGCACGCTCGTTTTTTCGTTGCTCACAAATTCTCATATAATGCACAATAATTTTCATAGCGCAACTGGGAAATTGCGCCGCGCACAACCGCAGCCTTCACGGCGCAATCTAGATCGTCCATATGAGCGCAATCCGAGAAGCGGCAGTTTCCGAGGTATTCCGCCATCTCTGGATACCAGTTCGCCAGTTCGCCGCGCTCAATACCCGCCAGGCCAAAATCGCGAATGCCAGGCGTATCAATCACAACGGAATCACTACCCAGCAGAGGTGCCACAGGCTGGATTGCGTGGTTGTGTGCCGTCCCTGGCCGGTGTGCAGGCTGTGCTGGCTTACCGCACCGACGCGCAAATTTAAATCGGGAGCAATCGTCATCAATAGCGATGACTTTCCAACTCCCGACAATCCTGCCAGCACGGTTATTTTCCCACTCATAAGCTGGTGCAATTCATTGATCCCCGCGCCGGTCAGCGTACTGGTTTGCACTACTTTCCAGTTCAAGTTCTCATAAACCTGCATCATTTGCTGAAATTCATCCGGGTTTTCCACCAAATCTATTTTATTGACCACAATCAATGCTTCCAGCGCGTTGCGCTGAGTAGCGATCAAATAACGGTCTATCAGCTCCGGCCAAATATTCGGCTCACGCCAGGAGGTCACAATCATCACCTGATCCGCATTGGCCACCACGATTTGCTGCACCGCGTTACCCTTCATCGGGGCTGGACGCGAAAGCACACTCCGCCGCGGGAATACTGTCTCCACAACACCGCGTCCATCGCCATTGGTAGCGATTAAAACACGGTCGCCCACTGCAACAATATGACTATACGCATTTTTTTGGGTAAAGAGTGTTCCACGTAAAGTACAGAGGATGGGTTCCTCACCCGAAGACAGATTTTCATCCAGTTGGACGCGGCACAGCCCGCTGCTGACCTCCACAACCAGGCCGGGAAACTGCGGAGCGCGCTCCGGGGGTGATTCGTCCAATTCGGGCACTGGCAGCCCACCCGAGGGAGTCGGTGCGCGACCACGCTCGGCAAGTCGCGCCACTTTATTGCGTTGTTCCCGTTTCCCTCGCAGCAATTTACGTTCGTCTTGCATCGGCACGTCGCCCCAGTCGTCCATCG
>CALCSH010000321.1 GCA_937893815.1 uncultured Anaerolineae bacterium
ATTATACAGTCGATATCGGCTACTATAGCAGCGCGGCGAACAACGAGACAACGACGCAAGCGACCACCGCCCCCGGTGTAGCTTATGTTGCCCCCACAGTTGCCAGCGGCCCGGCAACTGATCCTTTTATGAAAGCCGAGCCCGGCGAAGATGGCTCAATTGTACACACCGTCGGCTACGGACAGTCGCTGATCGGGATCGCCAAAACCTACGGTGTAGAACTCAACGATGTGCTGCATCTCAACGCAATGACGCTGGATAGCATAATCTACCCTGGAGACAAAATCATCATTCAGGGGGCAGCTCCCCCTACGGAAACAGCACCGCCGCCACCGCCTACAGA
This sequence comes from uncultured Anaerolineae bacterium, assembly GCA_937893815.1. GTDB lineage: Bacteria > Chloroflexota > Anaerolineae > Anaerolineales > UBA11858 > NIOZ-UU35. Next base: position 344 of record CALCSH010000321.1, read on the forward strand.
AACCCCATTACCTGCGATCACATCCACGCCGAGTAATGAAACGCTCACACCGCTGCCCACCTTTACCCCAGCTGGCGCAGACACACCATCCCCAACCGCCACAGCCGTGCCGGTCACCATCTCCCCAGAGCGCGAACCAGTTGTGATTGGCGTATTACTGGCCTCGATGGCCATCTTGCTGACGGTTATCCTCGCTGGTTTTTTCAAAAAAGGATAGTAATTGCGCAGGCTAACGCCCTCGCAGAGAAAATGTCGAAAAAAGGGACTGCAATTACACAGGATCGAGAAAGATAATGCCAAAACTGACCACTCGCTACACCAATCAAAGCCTTGCCGAAACATTTCGCCTGATCGCCGACCTTTTGGAGATCAAGGGCGAAGTGATTTATAAAACTCTGGCTTACCGCAAAGCCGCCGACAGCCTGACCAACCTGGGACGCGATATCAACGAAGTTGCCAAAGAAGGCACGTTGACAGAACTTCCCGGCGTGGGCAAAGCGATTGCCGAAAAAATCAGCGAATTGCTCACCACCGGCAAACTGGATTTCCTGAACAAACTGGCGGAAGAAGTACCGCTCTCCCTGGCCGATCTGCTGCAAATTCAGGGGCTGGGACCAAAGAAAGTGGGGCTGTTCTGGCGCGAGTTGAGCATCACCAACCTCGATGAACTGAAAACTTCCGCCGAGACGGGGAAACTGCGCCATTTACCCGGCATGGGTGCGAAATCCGAGGAGAAGATTCTGGCCGGGATTGCGGCGCTGGCGCGCCGCTCCGGGCGTACGCCGCTGGGCATCGCCTGGCCCTTCGCTCAGGATTTACTGGCCTGGTTGCGCACATTGCCCGGCGTGACGGCTGCTGAAGCCGCTGGGAGCCTGCGGCGCATGCGTGACACGGTCGGCGATCTGGATATTCTAGCCGCGGCGGAAGATTCTGAGCCGGTAATGCAAGCCTTTGTCGAGCGCCCGGATGTGATTGAAATCATCGGGCATGGCCCAACCAAATCGAGCGTGGAGTTTGCCAACAGGCTGCATGCCCAATTGTGGGTACACCCTCCAGCGCGTTTCGGCACCGCCTTGCAATATGCCACCGGCTCCAAAGATCACAACGTGCGCCTGCGCGAACTTGCGCTTAATTTGGGCTATTCGCTCTCGGAACACGCCCTCAAGCGCACCAACGACGAAAGCGAGCTTACTTGCGCCACCGAAGAAGAAGTCTACGCCGCTCTGGGTCTGCCCTGGGTGGCCCCAGAATTGCGCGAAGACCGCGGCGAAGTGCAGGCCGCCAAAGCGGGGACACTGCCCACACTCATCACTGTAAACGACCGCTTGGCCGAACTGCATTGCCACTCCAATTGGAGCGACGGCAAAGCCACGATCCGCGAAATGGCTGCAGGTGCCGCGCAGCGCGGGCTGAAGCTGATCGTAATCAGCGATCACTCGCAAAGCCTGGGCATCGCCAATGGGCTATCTGTGGAGCGTTTGCAGCAGCAGCGCGCTGAAATTGATGCCGTTCAGGCAGAATTGGGCAACTCGATTCGCATTTTGCAGGGTTCCGAAGTTGAAATCAAGGCCGATGGCACGCTCGACTACCCCGACGATGTTCTGGCTGAACTCGATCTGGTTGTGGCTTCGCTACACACCAGCCTGGGGCAGCCACGCCAGCAGGTTACGCAGCGATTGATTAGTGCCATTCAAAATCCGCATGTGGATATTATCGGACACCCCACCGGGCGCATGATCCCCGACCGCGAGGGGGCCGATCTCGATATGGATGCCGTGCTGGCAGCCGCCGTGAAGTCGGGTGTGGCCCTGGAGATCAACGCTCACCCCAGCCGCCTCGACCTGAACGATATCTACGCCCGCAGAGCCGCCGAACTCGGCATCCCCCTCAGCATCAACACCGACGCCCACGCACCGCAACATTTCGACCTGATTTCTTTTGGCATCGCCACCGCTCGCCGGGCCTGGGTCACGCCAGAGCAGGTAATCAATTGCTGGGATGTGGATAAGATTATGGGGTGGCTTGAAAATCGGCGTCGAGATGTTTGACGTCAGGACGTCCGACGCACATTTCCCCCATCAGGCGCGGAAGCAACTGACTCAGTTTTTGTGGGTCACCGCTAGTGATGTAGTGTACGGCCCCCAGAGCGGATTCTGTTGAAACCAGCCCGCGGGTGTTGAGTACTCGCTTCACCTGACGCGCCACCGCCGGTGCAGGATCGATAACTTCCACCCCAGGGCCGGTGATTTCTTCAATCAGGGGAATCACAAAGGGGTAGTGCGTACACCCCATCACCACACGGTCGATACCGCGGGCCAGCATTGGGCGTAAAGCATCTTCCAAAATCGTGCGCGTTTCATCACCATCCAAATCCCCATTTTCAATCTGCAAAACCAAACCAGGGCAGGTGGCTTGCAGCACGGTCACGCCACGCGTAAAGCGCTCAATGACAGAGGCGTACAATTTCCCCTGAAACGTGGCCGGAGTCGCTAGAACGCCCACCACGCCGCTCCGCGTGCGCTCGGCAGCCGGTTTGACTGCCGGTTCCATGCCCACAAAAGGCGTATCCGGAAAAGTCGTCCGCAGATGGTGCAGTGCTGCTGCAGACGCTGCGTTGCAGGCAACGACGACGAGCTTGGCTCCTTGCGAAATTAGATAACGCGAGATTTCTTCAGAAAACTGGCGTACCTGGGCCAGGGAACGCGGGCCATAAGGAACATGCCCCTGATCAGCCAGAAAGATCAGTTTTTCAGCCGGAAGCTGGCGGCGAATTTCTCGCAATACCGAAAGGCCGCCTACCCCTGAGTCAAAGATGCCAATCGGTGCCGTATTTTTCATTTTTATCAAAAGATGGGAAAACCACAGATACACAAAGGTTTTCTCTGTGTCCATTGTGCCTTTGTGGTGAGAGTTTATTTTTGTGCAGCATCTACAAAGGCACGGAAAAGCGCTCGCATGGGTTGGTACGCTTGCAGACATTCAGGGTGCCACTGCACAGTGATGCCAAAGGGGTGTTCGGGCAGAATCGTGCTTTCGATAATACCATCAGGGGCGTGTGCGGTTTCAATCAAGGCCGACGCAAGTTTTCGAATCGCCTGGTGATGGATGCTGTTGACGTCAACCTGCTCGGTGCCCATAATTTGCGCAAGGCGGCTTTTTGGCTCAATGCGGACGCTGTGCGCAAGATGATCACGCGGCCATTCACCGGCAAATTGATGCTGCAAAGCATCGGGGTATTCGTCACTGATATCTGTATAAAGCGTTCCACCCAAAGCCACATTGATCACCTGATGCCCGCGGCAAACCCCCAAGAAGGGAAGCCCTGTGTCGAGTGCTTTGCGAGAAAGTTGCAACTCAACGCGGTCCCGGTCGGGATCAACAAATATCAGTTGCGACTGCGTTTGCACGCCATAACTCTGTGGGTCCATATCGCCACCGCCGGTCAGCAATAAGCCATCGAGCAGCGAGAATATGCCATCGAGTTGTTCTTCATCCAGCCCCAGTGGAATCATCAGCGGGATGCCACCTGCCCGGGTGACAGCTGTTAGATAGTCTTCTGCAATCAAGATTTGCAGACGTCCAGCTTCATTTTTGTGTCGGTGGGGCGTAACGCCAATTACAGGTTTTTTAGACATGAGCAGAATTTTCAACCTCGCATATCGTTAAACCAAAAGGATGCAACGGTGGTATGTTGCACCCCTCACATTCGACTCGATTCCACGCCTAGAAGAAAACTATTTGTTGAATTTTTGTTTGAGGCGGGCGCGTTTACCGGTGCGATCACGCAAGAAATACAGCTTGGATCGGCGCACCTGGGAGTGGCGGTGAACGGTTACCTTCTCAATGCGAGGCGAGCGGGTGAGAAAAACTCTCTCCACGCCGATACCGTTGCTGGCAATGCGTCGCACAGTAAAGGTGGGGGTGCCGGTATCGCTTTTTCCAATAACGGTGCCTTTAAATTCCTGAACACGCTCTGTGGTGCCTTCTTTAATCCGCAAGAAAACGCTTACTTGATCGCCGGTGAACATCTGCGGGACATTCGGATTTATTGGTGCTTCTACTGCATTCAACAAGTTGGTCATGATCTTACCCTTATCAATAGATTTTTCAGGAATTTTTAGCTTCTTCAAAAGCAGTAACCTGAAAGATTGTGGGTCTCCGAAATTTCGCAAGGTAAAGCCCAGATTTGGGGGTGTGGCGGGTGTTTCACACCCGCCACACCCCCAAATCTGGGAACCTCCACGCAAAGTCTCAAAGAGCCAAGATTGTTTTTGGCATACCTTCAATGGATGGCAAAAATTCCTGTTCGTACACACGAAAGCCGTCCTTTCGCCTTCAGCGGACGGACGGCGCGGCATTATACCATGCAGAAAAATAAAAGGGAAGAGAGCAACTCTAAAAATGGATTGTGCATTTCCCCTTTGGAATTATTCTTTCATAGTGGAAGCTGCCAGCATCAAAGCTGCCAGTGTTTTGGCATCACGTATCTGACCAGTTGCGGCCATCGCCAGCACATCGGGCAGGTGGATTTTCTCTACGCTGAGAAATTCATCGTCATCGCCGGGCAACCTCGAGGGAGTCATGCTAGTCGCCAGGTATACATACATATATTCAGTCGAATAGCCTGGGGCAAGGAAAAATTCCCCCAAAAGTGTTAGATTCTGGGCGATCATGCCAATTTCTTCCTGAAGTTCTCGCTGGGCGCACTGAATAGGCGGCTCACCTACTTCCAGAGTCCCCGCGGGAAGTTCAAGCAACGCTTCGCCAGTGGCGTGTCGATACTGACGTACAAACCAGATATTCTCATTCTCATCGACCGGCAAAATCGTGACCGCACCAATATGTTCGACAATATCCAACTGGGTTGTACGCCCATCGGGCAAACGCACCTGATCCTGGCGCACCGTAAAAGCCTTGCCCTGGTATTTCTTTTCAGATTGAAGAGTTTTAAACATCACCTACTCCCGAGATAAAAAATCTGGGAGCAACCGAAGATGAGGCTGCTCCCAGTGCAAAACTATCGCGTACTTGTAAAATCGCTCAGGGAATCTGGATGGTCTGACCGACATTGAGGGTATAGGAATCCGTCAGCCCATTTTTAGCAACAATAGCCCGGGGATCCACATCGCCAAAGAGGCAAGCAATCGAATTAACCGTATCGCCAGCCGAAACGGTATAACTGGTGGGGTGCTGACGCAGCGCCCGCGCGCCCTGATTGAAGGCGCCCGCATTCTTCGGGATCGTTAGCACCATACCAGGGTAGGTGACTGAAGATGTAGAAAGCCCATTGGCTGAGAGCAATGCTGACGGAGCGACATCAAAGCGACGTGCAAGACAATAGGGGAATTCACCATGCTGAAGTGTGTAACTGTTTGGAATATCATAATCCAAAACAACTTCCTCAGGTTCAGCCTGGGCCGGATCTGCGGCGGCCGGTTCTGCGGGCGCAGGCTGTGGGGTCTCTGTGGGCTTGGCTTCTTCACCGGCTGGCACTTCTTCACCAGCGACTACAGCACCTTCTCCCTCAGCCACGGCTCCTTCTGAGGTTGTACCACCAGCCGCAGCAATGGCTGTTTGTGTTGATATATTCTGTAGTTGTTCCATAGGCGGAACAGTGGCATTCTCATCCACCACTGGATAGTTAATAGTACCGTCTGCATCCACGGGTGGTGACGCGGCAGAGCGTTCACAGGCCGATAACCCCACAGTCAGGAGAACGATCAGAGAGATAATCAGAATTCGATAAAATTTCATAATATTGGCTCCTTTGACATATTAGCCAAAAGTGGTGCAATTCTTAGGCCAACGAGTGATGCGCGATCTGAAATTCGCCAGAACAAAGATATCTGGCACATTCAAAGAATAGATCGTGGCGGTAAAATGTTAAAAGGATACTAGCATATTCAGAGTGCAGCGTCAAGAAAATATGAATTTCGTACAAACTGCAATACTCCAATGTATAATATGGAGAGATTTTCTGCTCGCAGACACGAACGCAAGGAGCAAAACAGATGGAACAACATATTCTCATCATCGAAGACGACCAACTTAGCCAAAAACTGCATGCAAAAGTGATTGAGAAGGCAGGATTCTCAGTGACTTTAGCCAACGATGGGCTGGAAGGTTTGCTCAAAGCTGACGAGCAAAATTTTGATCTAATCATCTCCGATGTGATGATGCCAAATCTGAATGGCTATGAAACATGCCAGCGCTTGCGTGAAAACCCCAAAACGGCACAGGTGCCCATCTTGTTGCTCACCGCACTAAACAATTTAGAGAGCAAAATCAAGGGGTTTGAAGTCGGAGCGGATGATTATCTCTCGAAGCCCTATGAACCCGACGAACTAATTGCCCGTGTTAATGTGCTACTGCGGCGATCGGTCACTCCCGCCGAACCGTTGCAAACGCGTGAGCACAAAGGTAGAGTGATCTCGGTGTTTTCCCTGCGGGGAGGTGTGGGCGTTTCTACTGTGGCAGCGAATCTTGCTGTAGGGCTAACTCAGCTGTGGGGGCAAGAAACCGCGCTGGTCGATCTGGCACTGGCTTCCGGACAGGCCGCCCTGATGCTCAATTTGCCGCTGCGCAACACCTGGGCTGATCTTGCCCGCGTTGATGTCAACGAAATCGATCAGGAAGTCGTCGGACAAACGCTGCGCCCGCACCCCAGCGGTGTGCAGGTGCTCTCAGCGCCAAGACGGGTCGAAGAAAGCGAACTCGTTGATGCAGCCCGAGTGCAGCGCGTGATCGAAATTTTGCAGCAGAGCTATGAGTATGTCGTTCTCGATTTACCACATGCATTCTCAGATATATCATTGGCCGCGTTGGATCTCTCCGACGAAGTGCTAGTTTTATTGGCTCCCGAGCTGGCCTCCGTTCGCTCCACAGCAATGGCGCTGGAAGTCTTCGACACGCTCGGTTATAACAAATCTGGCATTCGCCTGATTCTCAATTGGATTTTCGAACGTCAGGGGTTACCAAAATCCGATATTGAGGCGGGTTTGAATCGGGAAATTCGCTTGATTATCCCGCATGCCTCCGAATCATTCGTTCAAGCCATCAACTTTGGCACACCGCCTACACTGAAAGACCCCGAATCTGCGCTGGGGGCAATATTTGAAAATATGGCATATGCAGTCAGCCAGCCAGAGCAAAAATCGCAACGCCCAGATGACCCCACTGAGGCTTGGAAACGCCTCGCCAAACGGATGCGGAAACAACGCCGCTGAATCCAAAAAGGTGTGTAGTTCAAAAGAAACTGCACACCTTTTTTCTTCCATGACCAGCCGGATTGATTACGAATTCAAATTCGCTCGTAACTCACTGTCCATTCGCTGAAATGATTTTGACTTTTCTCAATTTTCGGCCAATCTCGTA
>CALCSH010000322.1 GCA_937893815.1 uncultured Anaerolineae bacterium
TTCAGCTAGTTTACTCAATTTTCTCATTCTTGGTTTAAAATGACCGAACCGAAAGTTAAAACTTGGCTTTAAAATAATCATATCGGCCCGACTTTCATCCCTCCTGGGCAACCTTGGAAAAATGGCTTCATCGAAAGTTTCCATGATAAATTCCGAGACGAGTGTTTACAGCGAGAATGGTTTCAATCTCTCTTGGAAGCTCAAGCCCTGATCGAAGAATGGCGAGTGCATTATAATACCCAACGACCTCACAGTTCGCTGGGTTACAAAACCCCGGCGGCCTTTGCTGCCGACCAACCCGATCAAACTCTCATTTCAGATGGGTATAAAAACTGAGGCATGTCAGTTTTTCGTTTCCGTTGGCGTATCCCGTTTGACAACTGAAAGCTTGTCCAGCGAGGCTCAAATATCTGGCAAAAATCATCGACATATACGTATAGTTTGACTAAACTCATGATTGGGCTCCTTTTTGGTAGGCTATCGTGTGGTGACTTTAGCCTAATTCTAATCAGGAATCCTTCCTTATCCAATACTCAGGTTAACTTTTATTTTTTTGCGTGGCGATATATAAGTCTTCGACTTTTGACCTTGCCCAAGGCGTTTTGCGCAGGAATTTTAGACTGGATTTTACGGAGGGGTCGCTTTTGAAGCACCGGATATTGATACGCTTACCCAATTCATCCCAGCCAAAAACATCAACCAGATTATTCACAATCTGCTCTAGAGTAATGCCATGAAGCGGGTTGTTGACTTGTTTTTCACTCATAAAATGGATTCAATCTTTGATTTTGGGGAGTTGCTACTCCGACAGGCATTATAACGTCACCAGAGGATAGGCGACTCTATCGGGGTTGGCTCCAGGCGGATCGCCCTGATTGGGTTTGACATGGGTTGGACGCAGATGAGCTATTGAGTGAATGATGCCACAATTAGCTCTAAATAGGGTGAAGCATTTTCGATAACTGTAATGTCATTTGCATCATCAAATCTTTTTCCACCATGCTGCATATTGTTTCTAATAGTATAAAGCAAATCCAATATTTGCTTTGCTAAAAATTCTCTGTCATCTACATTATCTGGAGCAATCAAATATCTTTCATAAATCTGGAAGTCAATCGGGCTCCATACAGGATATAGCGGATTGCTTGTGTAATTAACATTGACGACCCCATTTACTCTTTGTCCAAAGGCATCGAGCGCTATCTGAATTCCTTGCCATGATGGCGTACGGTTCATAAAATATTTCGTGCTTTTGTGAATGATGAGATTGCGTTGCAGCTTGTCATTAAATTCTTCAAGCGCTAGAAAAATCTGCTCCCTTTCGCTAACTATGTTTACTTCTGGGATATTAACACTTCCGTTGGCGACCGTAATAATAGCTCCATCCGCTTGTGTTTTTATTTGTGGAGTACGACCCTCGCGGAAAGCGATCGTCGTGTAAATAGCGTTGAACGCAGTCCAAAGATAGAAATATTTTTCAAAATGGTGACCCCCATCTCTGCGAGGACGAACTCTGCCCGAGGCAGCGATCATCGAATAGGCGATTGGAAGCTCAGATCTCTGAAAAACAACGGTCATCGTCCACCTGCTTTCTGCTAAATATGCTCATTTGCATTTCTACGCACCCTTTTCGGCGTCATCTCTGCGAAGGTGTAAACCTGAGATTAAAAATCTGTTTCGGCAGAACAACTCATCACTGCTTGGCTAATTCAGCAGAAATAAAACATGAAAGTTCAATATCACCAAATAACTGGGTCGGCCATCCGAGCCATTTCGCGGATCAAATCATAATCTTGATCCTCAACTTGAGCCATCTTCATGATCTGTCCCTGTTCCAAGAGAGTTTTTTCTTGAACGGTTTTGTGCATTCCCCAAAACACCTCACGAATTGCCTGACGTAACTCCAGAGGAACATTGGTCGTAATGACCCACGGCGGTATCGGACTTGGCCCTAAGGTTTCAATAACTCGTAGCTCCGTCTTGAGTTGAGGTTGATTTTTTAGAACTAGATCAAGTACTGTACTGTCGATTGCGGTTGCGTCAATTTGACGGTCTAATACCAATTCGATGGCATGCAAGTGCGCCCCAGCCTTCACCACTTTTCCAAAATAACCTTTGCTCTCCCCCAATTTGGCCAGGTGATAGCGAGTTATATTGTACCCTGACTGGGAATGTGGCTCAGTATAAGCCCATGAAACGCCGCGCAAATCTACGAAACTGTCATACTCACTTTCGCGATGGACAATCACATCTGAAAAATATATGGGTAGCTGTTGATAGCGTGGGTGTCGCATCACGGGCGCCGCAACTAATTCGATCTTTGATGGTTTTATATCCATCTTTCGGATATACGGCAATCCACAAATCCACCCTATGTGGGCCTGGTCTGTGTTTAATAATAGTTCCCGTTCTTGCCAGGGAATATCATTGATGAATTCGGTCGATATGTCCAATTGTTCCCCAAGGTATTGAGTGATTTGTTGGCAAGTAAATGTAGCGTTGTCGGATTGAATTGAAATAACATTGATCGTTTGGAGCATTTTTCCCTTAATCTCGTTGTAATTTGGTGAAGCAAAAAAAGCAAAATTTATATCATGTTGCCGGTTAATTTTGGTTGAAGGATTACCTTTAATTTACTCCACAGCCACTAGAGAACGTTGCATGTTTATCGTATATAGGCGATAACCTAACGTATGATAGAAATTATGCGCATCGGTATTGAGCCAGGAGCACATGAGTGAAATTCTAGCGGCACCTTTTGCCCGTGCCTCAGATTCAATGTGTCGCACGAGTGCTCGCCCAACTCCCTGCCGACGACATTGTGGATCAACAATCAGTTCGGTCAGTTCAGCGTATGGAACCTCATCGCAGATGGAGGGGAGCAGTCGAAGGCAAGCGAAACCAACTACACGCCCTTCCGTTGTGGCAATAAAGGGTGTTTCAAAATCAGCACACCTTTCAATATGAGCAGCCGTTGCTCGAACATCATCGAAGGCTTCATTTAACTTGAGAATTGCGGCCGCATCTTCGATGGCGGCTCGATGAATAGAAATTTCCATAGCAAACCAATAATTACGATGTTTCGCGCCTATTACTCTCTGGCGACGGCTACATCAGATTAATGTGGATAGCGCGTGCAGTTGCTTGCCATCGCGGCATTTACTTCGAAGCCATTGCTGCTTGACTAAATTCAATAAGCCCATTCATACTAGTAGCCCGGATTTTTTGATGCCTGCTTTTGAATAAAGATTGGTTATCGAAAAACTTTCACCAATTCGCAGGGTAAATTCTGCTTTGGTTGCCTACTCATTTTTCAAGTAAATTGATCTCACCTTGCTTTTGTGGGTGCTTGCCCTTTATTCCTGAGTAAAAATCTCGAATGATCTTAAAGTCGGCTTGAATATCGCCTGTGGGTAATAGGCTAGGCCCCAAGCCGCAGACTTTATTTCCATAGTCAAGATAGGCCATAACGATGGGTACCTTGGCTTTGAGCGCTATATAGTAAAACCCTGTTCGCCAACTTGATGTTATCTTGCGCGTTCCCTCTGGGGCCATACCGATGACAAATTCATCATTTTCATCAAATTTTTGAGCCATATAATCAACGAAATTTGTTTTCTCTCGCCTGTTGACTGGTATTGCTCTTACGGAACGCATGAGTATTCCCATTGGCCCACGAAAAAGCGAATCCTTACCCACTATCCGCATTGGAATTCCCTCCGCAACGATCAAGATTAGTGCAACAACGAAATCCCAATTGGATGTGTGAGGAGCACCGATAACTACATAGCGAGTTGTCGGAGGAGGAATGATGTGGGTGCGCCAACCCGTCAATCGAAAAATAGATCGAGCAAACATTTGCGCAAGTCTAAAATTTTGAGTACCGAATTTCATAGACATAGTATGCTATTAACCATTGGCGCTAGTTTGACAAATGCATGAGGTTCTCTTAAGCTAGTTTTAGAGCGTAAAACGGCCAAAAAGAGAACCTCATGAGTACAGCAGATTTTATCACCAACCTATTTTGTGGTGTTGATGACCAAATGTCGGAGGCAAAGAAACATACCCAGGCAAATCTAAAACCTGCGAAGTTGTCACAATAGCGCTGTTGTTTTCTCTCAAAGGTGTTGGCAATCGAGCTTTTTACCATTGGCTGAAACGAGATTACCTTGATCTATTCCCGAACATACCAGATCGTACTCGTCTGTTTCGATTGTTCAACACACATCGTCATAGGACAGAGAAATTCATGGCTACCCATACCCTAATTGGGATCAGCGACACATATGGGATTGAACGTATTCATCCTCGGAGAGAAGGCCGCAGTGAAACGCAGATTGGCAAGAAAGGTATCTCGAATAAACGTTGGATGGTCGGTGGGAAACTATGTTTCGTGCTCAATCATATTGGATTGATCACCGATTGGGCTGTTGATACGGCCAATGTCTACGATGGCACTGCTTTTCAGGATTTTGCAGAACGAAATGCGGAGAAAATGGTCTGTCAACGACAATTCGAAATGCCCAAAGTTGATGAAGAAAAAGTGTCATCGAGACACATACGCTTAGCAAGCCTGCTTCTGACGGAGTGGCCGTTTCGGATGGATATATTGCCGCAGCATTGTGTACCCACCTGTGTAGCCATCCTTTTGTATTTCCCGCAGAATGACCATCCCATTCCACACGTTCGCAGATAACAAACGATCAAATTTCGGTTTTTTTGAACCGCGATTTATCTAACTTATATCATTGTCGCTGACAACGATCGTGGTATCCTGAATTCTGAGCCATGCCAAACCCAGCACAACGATGGATATTTACGGTCATCTGCTCAGCAATATGTAGGGAGAAGCAGCAAGAATCATGGACGAACTGGTCACACCGATTGTGGTCGCTAAGGATGGGTTGGTTCAAGTGGGGAAGAAAATGGGTGACTAACTGCGCACCCGAATTGCACCCAAAAAAAATAGCCCACCATTTCGGTGAGCTATTTACCGCCATATATGGGGGTTTTTCGGGCACACTAAACCCCTGCATATAGGTGACCCCGGGGGGACTCGTACCCTCAACCAATTGATTAAGAGTTCCAAGAACGCGCGTTCTAGTATTTCTAACCCCTATATATGGCGCTACCTATCTATTTGAAACCCGTATGTGCGGGGTAGATATTCTGTAATTTCTATAATGTCCATAGAATTCATAGAAACTACACCCATTTAGCACCGGGAAGACGCCGGGCAACCCCCATTCCGTTGGTAGTGTTGGCAAGCCTCTTGAGCTTGTGAGTAAAATAATGTCCATTCCTCTATGACCTGTCATGTCATGTTTCTCTTCTATAGGGCAAAAGACATGACAGGTTTTTGACTTGTTTACGAGACGGGTTTCTAATCGGGTCAATGGATGAGTGGCAAGTAGCAATACCCACCTGTACACTGATCGAGATATTCTATTGCAGGAAGACCGCAAGAAGCCGCAGGAATAGCTACTTCCACCGGTGGAGGAAGGTGCAATGCGATCTTCACTTGGTTATACTTTGCCACCCCTTTAGGGTCAGATGAATATCTGTTGCACCAACATGGTTCTGTGGGTCTTTCCAACGTTGGAAGAGATGGATTAGCCAATGATGGCATATGGCTCAATACTTTCAAGTTGTCGCATTTCGGCTTGTTGGGCGCGATATAAATCCCAACGCAGTTGCAGGTTCATCCAAAATCCCGCAGAGTTGCCAAAATATTTCGACAATCGTAATGCGGTACTGGGTGTAATGCCACGCTTGCCATTGACTAACTCGTTGACGCGCTGGTAGGGAACATGGATTGCCGCCGCTAATTCACGTTGTGTAATTTCCATCGGGGCTAGGAATTCTTCCCGCAACATTTCGCCCGGATGGGTAGGTGCACGATGAGTGGGTGTACGTACCATTTTGTTTACCTCTGTCGCTAGTGATAATCAACGATCTCGACTTCGTCTGGGCCAGTTTGTGTCCAGAAGAAGCTGATACGATATTGGTTATTTATCCGAATACTATATTGCCCATCTCGGTTTCCGCTCAAGGCTTCAAAGCGGTTACCCGGTGGAATGCGCAAATCTTCCAGAATTTCTACGGAATCCAACTGATCCAGTTTGCGGGTGGCCACGCTCCACAAAGATTGAGGGCATACCTTGCGTGCGGCTTTTGAGTTCACGCCATTGAAAACATCTTCGGTTCCGCTATCCCGGAATGACTGAATCATAAATAGCATTATAGCACGGAGTTCATGCTAAATACAAGATTCCGTATTGGGAGATGGACAATATGAGATGAGAAAGCCTGTCATTCGCGAGCGCCTGGGTTCTATGATTGGCTCATACAAAGAAGGTAACCCCAGTATCTATTGTTTGTGAGTTCTTCCAACGTTGGAAGAAAAAATATTATGGCGTGGATTTTGCTTGGGAGCAGAAAAAACTCGCGGCCAGAAAAATGCTTAAACCGCGCAGCATCCCCAGCCCAAGGGCACGCTTTGTCAGCCTGGGTGAAAATCGCGTCTTGTTTTTCCCTGTGTCCTGTAGTTATTCAATTTCGTCTAGATTTGGTGATGATCTGGCGCCCAAGCTTTTCTCCTGAACACCCGTATGAAGGCAAAGTAGAACTGGGCTAAAAGAGTGATGAGAAGGGGCAGACCTTTGACAAGGTTAAAGGGGGTCGGTGTGTTGAACGAGTAATAGCCAGCCGTCCCAATCCCCAGCAACAAAAAACTTACCATGTAGGCGATGATCAGAATGATTTTTCCCCAGATTTTCGGTGTCTTCCTGCCTTGCAATTCAAAAATCAGAACACCAAGAGGAACGAGAAAGATGAGAAAACTTGGGATCGCGCTCAATATGGTTTCATCGGACCCAACACTGGCAATCATAATGAACACAACACTTACAGGGTATAGTATGGCCACTATCCAGAGTATCTTCTTCCGCATGCGAATTCTCCTATCCTTGGATTACACTTAGATTTGTTATCAAGGATCAAACATCTTAGCAATACGCCACCCAACGAATAAATAACCAGCTCGCCGGGTTTTGCAATCCGACACCATTTGATTATAGCCAATCTTTGCATTTTTCGCGCCGCGTACTAGAGCCGAAGGCGAGTCATGGTTAATGTTGGGTTGGGCGTCATAAATATTCAACTATTACGCCAAAGTTTAAAAAATGAAGGTAATATTCTTGCGAGAATCCAACCTGTACGCGATTTAGAATCCCAGCCAGGGCATGACTTCCTGGTAGAAAACCAGGGTCATCAAAGCGATGCCGCCTCCCAGGCAGACCATGCCAAAGAGCAGCTGTGTCAAGCCGTGCAATATGGCGCTGCAGCCGCGTTTTTCCCGTCGGTTTCCATATTCATCCTCAACCATGACCCGCCTAGTAGAAATGGCGTTGAAGCCGCCTTTCAACAAGAAAAAACCAAGAATGGTCACCAGCAGACCGCCGCCGCCCATTTTCAGGATCTGAGTAAGATCGCCCTGGCCCACAGTGATGTTATAAGCGGGGAAGAAATGAAACGCAACCAGCGAAATACCCGCGACCACGATCAACCCGGTTCCTGCTGTGATCAGCAGGCTGAGCAGGCAGGAACCCCAGTTGGATGGATATTTTTGAGGTCTCATTGAATTCTCCTGTTGTAAGATACCCTGTTCATTTCAGGCGTTAGAAATCGCCAGGTTTTACTAAAGCCCAACCCGGGTTGGAATAAAACCGGGTTGGGCATCATTACATAAATCGTTAACCTGCTCGATAAAACCCCCTTTCTGTGATGACAGCTCACTGCTTATGGGTTGGCAGCACAGCGGAAACCGATAAGGGTACTTGGACCCCCACCTCCAAAGACGCGTGTGCTAACCCGCACACCAATACTATCTGTATTCCAAGGCCCACCACGCACTATATGCTCCGGTTTACCATAAATAGGTTTCCTATCACCCGATATTGGGTTAGACGGCCAGGCGTCAGGTTCAAAGTAGCTGTAATAATCGGAGATCCCCATATCCAACACCCACTCCTCAACATTGCCCGCCATGTCCATGACACCATAGGGGCTGGCGCCTTGCGGGTGGCTGCCAACTGCTGCCGTGACAACCCCATTAACATTTATTCCACACCAATCTGGATCTCCACCCGCACGGAAATTCAACAATGAACAATTGGGAGGGGTGTTGCCCCAGGGCCATATACGAGTGTCGCTGCTGCCCCGGGCCGCTTTTTCCCATTGGGCTTCGCTTGGCAAACTTTTCCCTACCCAGGTGCAGTAATTATCCCCATCCACCCAGGGGATATTGGTGATCGGGAAGTTGCCATACTGTGGGTCACCATAGTGGTTGTCGTTGTAAATGAGCTGGCCTTCATAGGTGTGTGACACTGGAGGCTGGCAGGCTCCCGCAGCCACGCACTGGGCATACTGGCTGTTGGTGACTTCGTTGATATCAATGAAGTAACTATCCATGTAAACAGTATGCAGTGGTACCTCATGTGATCCTCCAGTACCAAACCTGGCTTCGGAACAATCAAACATACTGGTGGTGGCACAGCCCATCTGGAAATTTCCGGCTGGGATGAGGACCATTCCATCCGGTGCGGGTCCTATTTCCGTGTTTCCTGGTGGGTCTTCTGTGTTTCCAGAATTTGTGGGTGGTTCTTCGGTAATCACAATTTCGATTGAATCAACGATATCCGAGACTTGAGTAGCAATATCTGAAACTTCTCCTGGATCAACAGAAATACTACATGCCAAACTTATGACCAAAACCAGAGCAACAAAGCATAATACTGAAATCAACGGGTGGTGTTTCATATCACTCTCCTTGTAAACAACCCTGAATATCTTAGATTGAGATATTCTATGATAATAATAGCATAGATTACAGTTAGCCATTATTATTGACGCCCAACTCTACTTATAGCTAAACACTTCTCAATTTAGTGCAAAAAATCATTTTATCCAGCCATATCGCAACAGATCATCGCTGGATGAGGATTATGCGGAAATAAATCAACATTAAATGACTCCACTGCAAAAACGAGTGGAGAAAAGTGATCCAAATTGCCCCCTCC
>CALCSH010000323.1 GCA_937893815.1 uncultured Anaerolineae bacterium
ATTTTGTGTGGCAGACCATGCAATGGAATAGCACCATGCGCTACCAGTTGCCGATTTATCCCGCGCTGGCGATTATGGCGGCGTACTTCGTGTTGAAGGTTGCAAGTTACAGGTTGAAAGTTCAACCTTCAACCTTCAACTTTAAACGTATAGCGGGGGTTTTGCTCGGCGGTTCTGTTTTGGTACTAACCTTCGCCTGGGCCTTTGCCTTCTCGCGCATTTACACTGTGCCGCACACCCGCGTGGAAGCCACGCGCTGGATGCTCCAAAATTTCCCAGGGCCAATTACACTGCAAGTCGCTACCGAGGAAGGTGATTTTGCGCAGCCCTTGCCATTTCCGCAAGGATTGAGCATTCGCAGCGGAGCGCCCTACAATACGCAGTTCACAGCGCACGTCAACGGAACGCTGAACGAAATTTTGCTGCCACATATCACCGATGTCGGCGCGGCGGGAAATTTATTGGTCAGACTGACATCAGCGCATAACCCTGATGCGCCGTTGATCGTTACCACCCTCCCAGCGGCGAATTTGCCCCTCGCACCACCCGAAAGCCAGGATGTGTTGATTCCCTTTGAACAGGATGTTTTTGTGGATGTGGACAGCACCTATATATTGACTTTTGAAGTGTTGGGCGGTTTGGAAGAAGTTGATTTATGCGATGTGTTGCATTTTGAGATTCAGACGGTCGATCAGGTGGTCGTGCAGGATGTCAATCCGGCCGTTGATTGTGTGGTGCACCCCGATAGGCTCTATACGGTGGCCTTCATCCCCCAGGCGGCAGGCAATCTCTCCGGGGTTACGGCGCGCCAGCTTCAGGCGAAATCCATCACTATTGAAGGGGAGAAGACCCTCGAGCTGAGTCTAGCGCTCACACCGGATGGCGATTCAATCGCCGCTGCATCCATCACCGATGAATTTGCCCCCGGCGATAATTTCCGCGGCCCAAGTTTCAAACTTCACCTGGACAAGCCGTTGGAGTTGGTCGAAGACGCAACCTATTATCTTAAGTTTGATCTGGCCGGTGCAGGAGAGTTGCAATTCTCTGGGGCGGCCCTGGCGAATGAATCGACCTGGGATGACGGATTGCCGCTGCGTATGGATGGCTATGACCCTTATGGCGGCATCTATCAGGGCGGGCTGAATTTCGAGATGTACTGGGACGACAATGAAGAGAAATTGCAGCGTTTTACCGGCACGCTGGCGCAGGCCGATTATGTGCTGATTACCTCCAGCCGCCAGTGGGCTAGCACCACCCGCGTCCCGGAGCGCTATCCGCTGACGAGTGAATATTACCGCCATCTGCTGGGCTGCCCCGTGGAGCAGACGATTGAATGGTGCTACAACGTGGCCGAGCCGGGCATGTTCGCGGGTGATTTCGGTTTTGATCTGGTGCAGGTTTTCCAGTCGAACCCGCGCTTGGGCAGTTTTGAGATCAACGATCAGTTCGCTGAAGAAGCCTTCACGGTATACGATCATCCGAAGGTATTTGTGTTTGCCAAAACGGAGGACTACGATCCGGCGCGGGTGGCTGAGATTTTAGGCGCGGTTGACCTGACGAAGGTAGTGCGCATCACTCCCAAACAAGCCGATAGCTTCCCCGCCGATTTGATGCTGCCCGATGAGCGTCTCGCCGAACAACGCGCGGGCGGCACCTGGTCGGAGCTTTTCAATACCGATGCGTTGCAAAACCGCTCGCAGATTGTCGGCGTTTTGCTGTGGTATCTGAGCGTCTTCGCCTTGGGGCTAATCACCTACCCGCTGGTGCGTTTTGCTATGTCGGGGCTACCCGATCGCGGTTATCCGCTGGCGCGCATCACCGGTTTGGTGGTGCTGGCCTGGTTGGTATGGATGGCGGGGTCGGCGCGCATCCCCTTCACGCGTTTGACAATTGGTGTGGTGCTGCTATTGATGGCGTTGCTGGGCGGCTGGTTGGCCTACCGTCAACGCGATGGATTACGCCAGGAATGGCGTGAAAAACGTACGTATTTCCTGACCGTGGAGGGGCTGTTCCTGCTCTTCTTCCTGGTCTTCTTGCTGATTCGCCTGGGCAACCCCGATTTGTGGCATCCCTGGAAGGGCGGCGAGAAACCGATGGATTTGTCGTATTTCAACGCTGTTCTCAAGAGCACCAGTTTCCCGCCTTATGATCCCTGGTTCGCGGGCGGATATATCAACTACTATTATTACGGCTATGTCGTGGTCGGTGTGTTGGTTAAATTTTTGGGGATTGTGCCAACCTTTGCCTACAACCTGATTTTGCCAACCCTTTTCTCGCTGGTGGCGATGGGCGCCTTCTCGATTGTCTGGAATCTGTACGGTGAGACGGGAGACGGGGGACGGGAGACGGACGCAGTACCCCGGTCTTCGGTCGCTTTGGG
>CALCSH010000324.1 GCA_937893815.1 uncultured Anaerolineae bacterium
CCCCATATATTCCGGCGGGAACACCTGCACGGTAGTTTTTTCAGTGGAGTCATTGAATTACCTTGGAAAAAGCTAACCAGGATGTGGTTCAGGTGAAAGAATTTGGCAAAATCACACTTGCAAAAACTGGTAGAATTTTGAATCAGTTTTTTAAAAAAAACATTTGGGTACAGCTGTTAGTTATCGTAGTTTTTGCCGCAGTTGTACGATGTGTGTATTGGGTCATTGCCCCGGAAGCCCATGCCGGCGATACGCATACTTATTTAACGATTGCCCAGGCAATTCGAGATGGAAAAATAGCCGTAGCGCTTGAATTTCCATTTCATATTGTATATTCCCTGTTGCTTGTTCCTGGATTTATAATCCCAAACGGCCTTATTTGGTATATTCCTTTATTGCATATTGGCTTATCTTCAATTGCTGTCGTGTTGTTATTTCTCATAAGTCGAGAAATAACCCAAGACAGTAGGGCTCATCTG
Organism: uncultured Anaerolineae bacterium; assembly: GCA_937893815.1. Classification (GTDB taxonomy): domain Bacteria; phylum Chloroflexota; class Anaerolineae; order Anaerolineales; family UBA11858; genus NIOZ-UU35. Next base: position 480 of record CALCSH010000324.1, read on the forward strand.
CTTACTGCGGTAGTGGGGGTATTTTATCCTTCTCTACTCCATTGGATGAAGTATATATTAACAGAAGTTGCCTTTGTAACAATCCTGCTTGCATTTGTCTATCTGACTATTCGGATTTTACGAAAACCTAATAATACATTGTGGATAATTTGGGTGTGTTTCGCTATTATAGTGTTATTCACGCGGCCAGTCTCATTATTGGTTCTTGTTGTGTCTGGGATTGCGGTAGTAGCTGGCGGGTTGCGCAGATATTTTCCAGAAAGATGGAGTTTAATAACAGGTGCGTTGGTATTTCTGGGAATAATTATTGGCATTGTTATCCTATCAATACCTGCCGTTAATCAGAGTGTAGCAACGCTTCACTCAGTAACCGAGAGCTTATGGTTGAGTACTCGAGTTGTGAGCGGAACTTTTGATGAGTATACAAAAGCTGAATTACCGCCAGAAACTTCTGGGATGACCGCTTCCGAGTTGAGAGAATACAAAAAAAATATTTCAATTACTTTTATCAGAACTCAGCCCGGAAAATATATCCTAATGGCCGTAGAGCGCTTTTTCAATTATTTCTATCCTTGGATACACCCACAATGGTCATTTAGACATAGGCTGTTTGACGCTGCGCTATCCATAGTCCTGACAATAACCGCTTTTGCAAGCCTGAAGGCCCCTGTGAATAAAAACCTTATCCTATTTTTGGTTACTTGCGTATTTGCACTGGGAGTAACCACCGCCTTTAGCCAGATTGATACCGACGGTCGCTATCGTTTACCGGCTGAGGTGTTGATAGTCCCTGTATCTTGTGCAGGATTTGTCGATATGGTGAGGAAATCGAAGAAGGCATTGGCATAATGGATAATCATCACAAGCTGGCTTCGCCTTTACAGGAAGGACTGACCATAATAATTCCAGCGTTCAATGAAGAAGCAACGATCCAGCGCGTGATTTCAAAAATCAGGTCATTGGCTGATCATTTTCTCTTCGATTCTATCATCATAGTAGACGATGGTTCCACCGACGATACTGCACGTTTAGCGGAAGAAGCTGGGGCACGCGTTATTCGTCATGGGCGCAATAAAGGGTATGGCGCGGCTATCAAGACCGGCATTAGCTTAGCCAAAACCGAATATATTCTGACCATGGACGCCGATGATCAGCATAACCCCGAGAATATTCTAAGCTTATGGGATATGCGCAAGGGCAGTGACATGGTGGTTGGTCAGCGAATGCAACTAATCCACAGCCCTTTATGGAGAATGCCAGGAAAGTGGTTATTGGGGGCAATGGCTAACTATATTACGCGGCAAACGATACCAGACCTTAATTCAGGATTTCGACTTATCCGAAGAGATATTGCTTTAAAGTATCTTCATTTGTGTCCGTCAGGCTTTTCGCTTTCAACGACGTTGACAGTGACTTTACATAGTCGCGGGTATGATGTTTCCTATGTTCCGATTCAAGTGAACAAACGCGTTGGGAATAGCACTGTCTCAATATCGACAGGCTTGGATACCCTCATCCTGATACTGCGTATAGCAACCATGTTCCAACCGCTGCGAATTTTCATTCCACTTAGCATTGTGATAGGTGCTTTTGGCGTTATATGGGGTATGCCTATTGCACTCTCTGGCCGTGGTGTTAGTGTAGGCGCTATGCTGGCACTCGTGACCGCAATATTGCTATTTGTTTTGGGATTGCTCAGCGATCAAATTTCTCAGCTGCGCTTAGAGCGGTTTGAATAGTGTGCGGAATAGCTGGTATTCTGCGTTTTGATGGCGCGCCTATCGATAGTAGTGCCTTGAAAACCATGACAGATGTGATAGCACATCGTGGCCCGGATGGTGATGGGAGATATATATCAGGATCAATTGGGTTGGGGCATCGTCGTTTAGCGATTATTGATACCTCTTCGGCGGGTAAGCAACCCATGTCGAACGAGAATGGCTCGGTATGGATCACCTACAATGGCGAAATCTATAACTACCAGGATTTACGCCGCGAACTTCAGGTTTGTGGTCATCAATTTAATTCAAATACAGATACCGAGGTAATAATTCATGCCTATGAAGAGTGGGGAGTAGCGTGTTTACAGCGGTTCAATGGTATGTTTGCCTTTGCGTTATGGGATGAGAAGTTACAGCGTTTGTGGTTGGCGCGTGATCGCATTGGGATTAAGCCACTTTTTTACAGCCACCTATCTAATCGCTTTTTATTTGGTTCAGAAATTAAGGCGATTTTGTGTGATAAGGAATTAGAGCGCGTAATAGACCTTGAAGCGCTTTCATATTATCTGGCATTATTCTATACCCCAGCTCCATACACTTTATTTCGACAAGTGCGTCAATTACTACCCGGTCATTACCTGTTGCTGGAAGCAGATGGTCAGATTCAAGATATTGAGTATTGGGAACTGACTTATAACGAAGAATATCGTCGCACGGACCGGGATTATATAGAAGAGTTTTCGCATCTTTTAAGGGATGTTGTTCGAGTGCGATTGATGAGCGATGTGCCCTTTGGCGCCTTCCTCAGTGGTGGGGTGGATTCAAGTAGTATTGCATATTTCATGGCACAGATACTCCTTGATCCTTTGAAGACGTTTTCAATTGGCTTTGGGGAATCTTCCTACAATGAGCTTGGGTATGCAGGCAAAGTTGCCGATTTGATTCATGCAGAACGGCATGAACAAATTGTCACTGCTGAAGCGGCTCAAATTTTGCCGAAACTTGTCTGGCATGCTGAAGAACCTACCGCCGACTCGTCAATGGTGGCGGTGTATTATTTATCGCAGATGACCAGAAAGCATGTAACCATGGCATTGAGTGGCGATGGCGCCGATGAGATTATGGCAGGGTATGAAACATATCAAGCACACTATCTGCGACAACTTTATCGAATGGTGCCTTCTATTTTACGCAGGTTTGTGCTAAACCCGGCTATAAGGGCTTTGCCTGCATCCGATGGAAAAATTTCTCTGGATTATAAACTTAAGCGCTTCATAGTTGGTGCAGAATTGC
>CALCSH010000325.1 GCA_937893815.1 uncultured Anaerolineae bacterium
GAGGGGCAACCATCGGCGCAGTTGCATTGCTGAATCACCTCTCGCGCCGCGGCGAGAAGATCATCATGACACTCGAAAAGCCGCTGACTGAAGCCAATGCCCGCCGGAATCATTTCGTAGATCACCACTGCCGGACGACCATCGGCGAAGGCCGCCTTTGGGTCGCTATATACCCCCAGATCGCGCGAGTCGCACATCAAAAATAACGGAGCAATTTGCCCTAATACATAGCCCAAACCAGCCAGGCCGCTACGCACGCGCACCGCACTCTCTGCGCGTTGATGGCAGGCCGGGCATAGCGAAACCAGATTCTCCAACTGGTTGGCCTGCCACGAAGATTCAAACGCCCTGAAGGGTGTTTTATGATGTATATGCAAAACCTGACTCTCCATGTGGACGCCGCAAACCTGGCAAGTATGGTGATCGCGCTCGAGAGCGGCAGCGCGTTGCCTGAACCAATTGGGGCCGTAATCGTTGGGATCATTGCGCCATAAGCCGACTTCGCGCAAATGTTCCACGCTGTGCTCCTCCAGGTAGAGCCAATACCCGGCTGTGTGCAGGCGCGAGGGCGGCAAATCTAGTTCGTGAAAGCCCAGTTTCTCCAAACTCTCCCAGCGCATCATCTGATAGCCGCTAACCGTAGAGATCACAGCCAATTCGCCGTGCGCTTTCTCTCCCCATGCGTCGCGCAACACTGCCCGCTTTTCGAGTAGTTGAACCTCCGTTTCTCGTCGCGGACGAGTGAAATAATCGACTTGTGCGGAATGCAGCAGGGCGCGATGATTCTCAAAATCCAGTTCATCTACCAGAAAAATTTCCCCTTCGTGTAAGTATACAGCCCCTGGGTGTACCATCCAGCAAGCCGCTTCGCCATCAATTTCGCCGATTGTGGTGGATTGATCGCGGTCAGCGTTGAGCAGGTGGATGGTCTGAGCTGAAGCGCTGCGCAAGGATATTTCTGCCGATGGGTAGCCCTCGCCGAGCCAGAAATATCTATCCTGCGAGATATGCGAACTGCCGCTTTGGTGTAAGAGATTCAATATCTCAGCAACCTGGGCAGGGTCGGCATGCCCGAAGTTTTCTCCCGCATCGAAGGGTAGCTCGAAAAGCGCGCATTGCAGATGGTGCAGTAAAATCAGCAAGTTGTCGGCGTGGATCAGGGCGCGTTCCGGACTGCGGCCAAAGAAATAATCTGGATGGCGCGCCAGAAATTGATCGGCTGGATTGGGTGAGGCCACCAGCACTGAGAGCGATGCCTCCAGGCCACGCCCTGCGCGCCCGGCTTGCTGCCAGCTTCCGGCAACCGTGCCCGGGTACCCGGCCTGGATGGTGGCCCCCATACCGCCGAGATCAATACCCAGTTCGAGAGCGGTGGTAGCGACGACTGTGCGCACGCTGCCGGAGCGCAATCCCGCTTCAATTTCACGGCGATGTGCAGGTAGATAGCCGCTACGATAGGCGCGCACAGATTGTGGCGTGCGCTCGCCAATCGCGGCGGCAAGGTAGCGCAACATCACCTCTACCGAGCGCCGCGTGCGCCCAAAGAGGATCGTTTGGATGCCGTAGGCGTAGATGTCTTCTGCCAGACGCACACTCTCAGCCAGCATACTGGCGCGGAGACCCAACTCTTCATCCACGATGGGCGGATTGTAGATCAGAAAATGCTTGGGGCCGCGGCCCGAACCGTCGCTGTCGATCAGTGTCAGTGGAGCTTCGATCAACTTTTCGGCAAGTTGTCGCGGGTTGCCGATGGTTGCTGATGTAAGGATAAACTGTGGTTGTGCGTCGTAGAATTTGGCGATGCGTTTCAAGCGGCGTACGACATTGGCGACATGGGATCCAAAGACCCCGCGATAAATATGCATTTCATCAATGACTACGTAGCGCAAATTGGCGAAGAAATCGGCCCAGGCAGCATGACGCGGCAAAATGCCAATATGCAGCATATCGGGGTTGCTGATGATCAGACGTGCATTCTGTCGGATGGCAGGGCGGGCGCTTTGCGGCGTGTCGCCGTCATAAGCCGCGGAAGCAATTGGCGTCTCAGCGTGTGGAATATGTGCTAAGAGGCTGCGCAGACCGGCGATCTGATCTTGTGCCAGGGCTTTGGTAGGGAAGAGATATAACGCCCGACTTTGTGGCTCACGTAACAAGCAATCGAGTATGGGCAGGTTATAGGCCAGAGTTTTGCCGCTGGCGGTATCCGTGGCCAGGGCGAGATTGGCTCCTGAACGAGCCAATTCCCAGGCGTGCATCTGATGGCTGTACAGCGCCCGTATGCCGCTGGCGCGCAGTGCGTTCCCCAGGGCGGAGTGCAGATCGCTGGGGAAGGGTTCGTACTGCGGCTGGCGGGCGGGGATGGTTTCCCAGGCGACAATATTGCCGCCAATGTTTACATCGCTGCGCCAGCGGCTGAGCAGACTGGTGATGGCGGAAGTATTCATGGGAAAATGTGAATACTGGCTGGGTCAATCTGGATATAGCCCTTATCGCCGGGACGCAGGCCAAGGCGAGTCAACTCTGGGGCTGGGATGCGAATTTCGAGATCGGGCTGCTGTTGGGGGATGCGCACCGTCAGGCGGTGCTCGTGGCCGAAGTCTTCATCGTCCAGGAGTTGCACAGGGAACGAGTTTGTGCGAGCAGGGTCAGCGTTGAGCAGGCGAATCGCCTCGGGGCGGATCCCCACCACCAGGGCCGCGTGCGCCTGTTCCTGTTGGGGAGCAGGTGAAACTGTCAGCCTATACTCACCCCATTGCAGGAAATTTTCACGTACCGCGTGGATTGGCAAAATATTGCTCATGCCAACGATGCGTGCCGCCGCGGGTGTGATTGGCCGCTGCATGATTTCGTCTTTTGGCCCGGCTTGACACATCTGGCCCTGATCGAGAATTACGAGCTGGCTGGCTAGGCTGTTGGCTTCGCTGAGGCTGTGCGTGACCAGCAACACCGGAACATGGAAGCGCTGCGGGATAGCACGCAACTCTGCGCGCAGTTTTTGGCGCAAGGAATCTTCCAGGGCAGCCAGAGGTTCATCCATCAGCAATATGGCGGGCTGCGGAGCCAGGGCACGAGCCAGGGCAACGCGCTGCTGCTGCCCGCCAGAGAGTTCGTCGGGGCGGCGGTTGGCGAAAGCGGTGAGCTGCATCAGCTCGAGCAGTTCCCGAGTGCGCTGGCGGTTGGCATGGCGCGGGTGGCGCGGCACTCCATAGGCTATATTTTCGGCCACGCTGAGATGGGGGAATAAAGCATAATTTTGCGGCACATAACCGAGATTACGTTTTTGCGGCGGCAGGTTGATTTTTTGCTGGGCGTTGAAAAGAGTTTGTTCCCCGAGCCGGATGATGCCCTGCTGCGGCGTGACCAACCCGGCGATGGCGCGCAGAATGGTGCTTTTCCCGGCACCGGAAGGGCCAAATATGGCAATGATTTCATCCTGTGCCTGGAAGTTGGCTTGCAGGTGAAAGTTTTCGATCATCAAGTCGATAGTGACGGCGAGTTTATGCGGGGTGTTGATCATGACCTTTGGGGCCTGCTGGCGATACGGTTGGTCAGCAGACGGATACTGACCAATAGAACAATGGCCGCACCGGTCAGCAGCAGTGAAAGCTGGTTAGCGCGGGCAGCTTCACCGGCCTGTACTGCATCGTAGATGGCGATCGGCAGGGTTTGTGTTCGTCCGGGGATATTCCCGGCGATCATCAAGGTGGCGCCAAATTCGCCCAGCGCACGCGCAAAGGCCATAACAACTCCGGCTAAAACGCCGCGCCAGGCCAGCGGCAAGGTAATCGTCAGAAATATCGCAAACGGGGCGCGCCCCAGCGTGCTGGCGACATGCAAAAGATCAGCAGGGATCGATTCGATAGCGGCGCGTGCCGATTGTGTGACCAGGGGCAGAGCGACTACGCTGGCGGCCACGACCGCTCCTTGCCAGGTAAAGGTCAGGTGAATGCCAAGATTACTTAACCACGCCCCCAATGGCGAACGCTGACTGAGCGCGATCAGCAAATAATAGCCTAATACAGTCGGTGGCAGCACCATCGGCAAGTGGATCAGGCCATCTAATAGATGCCAGAGAACTCCTTGTTTGTTTGCCAACAGGAAAGCCAGGGCAATCCCGAAAATGGCAGCAATCAGGGCAGAAAGTGCGGCGACGCGCAATGAAAGGAGTAAGGGTAAGGTCACGGGTCAGCAACGGGTATCAGACCGTGATTGGCGAGAATCGCCTGGCCTTGTGGACTAAATAGGAAATTCAGAAATTGCTCGGCTTCGGCGGTATGATGGCTGTCTGCGATGATGCCAATGCCGTGTTCCACGGGATCGTAGAGCGCGCTGTCGATAGGAATGATGATCAATGGCGAGTCAAGTAGCAGTGAGTTTGGGATAATGCCAGCGGGGATTTCTCCACTATCAATATACTGAAGCGATTGGCGCACGCTTTCTCCAAATACCAGATGCTCTTCAATCTGCGTCCATAGTCCGGCGTTCTCCACTATAGTTTGTGCTGCGGCTCCATATGGTGCGATTTTAGGGTTGGCGATTGTAAATCGCTCCACTGCGATATTTTTCAGATCATTGAGCGATTTGAGTTGCAATCCGCTATCCGGTGCGATGACCAAGCTAACCAGACCGTGCGCAAAAACAGCCCGGCTTTCAGGGATGATATAGCCCTCTACAAATAGATTCGTGATGTGTGCGGTATCTGCGGCGGCAAAAATATCGAACGGCGCGCCATTACGAATTTGTTCACTAAGCGTACCCGTGGCGGCAAAAGAAAACGTCACCGGGATGCCGCTTTCTTTCGTAAAAGCATCGCCGATTTCGCTAAAGGTCGTATTCAGGCTGGCCGCCGCCGCAATGGTTAGTTCTTGCCTCTCTGATGCAGTTTGACAAGCCACCAGCATCGGCGCCCACAAAAATAGCAGAACGAATACTAGCCAGTAGCGCGCCACTGAAGAGCTGATCTTTGCGCGCCGAGATAGCGATACTTCCAACCTTTGCGTTATGGCGGAAAGCGATTTCTGTTTTCTGCGTATCATATCAATCGCGCCCAGTGAAAGCAAAAATAAAAGCCTTGCGGATATACCAGCAAGGCCTTTATCGCCAGCCTGAAAGGAACATGCCAGTCAAGCAAGTTTGCAGGGTTAGGCTTTCGGCTCGTCTTTTTCCGACGTTTTTTCGTCAGTATTTTCTTCGGGTTGAAGCCCCTTGCGAAATGCACGGATACCGCCACCGAGTTCACCGGCAATTTTTCCAATGCGGCCAACGCCGAAGAGCAAAATGACGATTATCAAGATAATAATCAGTTCTGTGGGACCTAAATTCATGGTAGATACTCCTGATCAGATAGACTCTGTTAAAATGCAAGGGCAAGGCTAAGTGTACAATGAATTCGATGAAAAATCAATGCACGGATGCCGCTATTGACGGAAAGAGTGAACCTCAGTAAAATCTGTTGCGTAGTTTGGATCGCCGCCGCATGAAGGCGGCTTTTTTTGCGGAGGAAACCATGTCTGAGCAAGAACCTCTCAACCTTAACAGCGCGTCTATCGAAGCAGGAGAACCACCCCGAACGGAGAATATCCAGGCAGATGTGGTGAATTTTTCCAATGCAACCGCCGGGACAATTCAGGCCGAATTGGTGCGCATGCGTCAGAGCGGTGCCGAAACCATCAATGCCCAAGAAGTCGAAATTCGACAAGGTGGAGCTGGCGGTATAAAAGCTGAAAATGTACAGATTGTGCAAGGCGGTTCTGGAGCTGTAAAATCCGTGCATGTGGATTTAACCCAAGGCGGTATTGGCCTGGCTAACGCTGATCAGATTCATGTTGTCGAAGGTGGTGTTGGTATCATTTATTCCAATGTGGCAACATTGCAGGATTCCCAGGTTGGTTTGGTGGTAGCGCGAACCGTTCAGGCTGAAAAACTTCGCACCGGGGTGTTACTGGCGAGTCATGTTGAGGGCGACGTAGAAACGATTCTCGATACACCCCGCGCAATGCTGGCAGGCCTCACAGCGGGCGCAGCCCTTGGACTTGTGTTGTGGATTGGCCGTTTAATCGGCGGACGACGCTCATAAATTGTGAATGTCTGGGCTTCTAAAAGAGGTCTGGGTTCAAATTCTGGTATGGAGAACGATATCATTTTATATCGACTCTTGAAAATATTTTTTGTGGAGCGAAGGTAACTCGATTCGATCGAGTGAGAGGCGCTCAAGGAAGGATAAAATGTCTGAAGAAATTGTATTAAATTCGAAACATCGAGATGTGATTGGCAAACAAGTAAAGCAGTTACGCCGTGAAGGCCTGCTGCCCGCTGTCGTTTACGGTTATGGCGTGGAAGCCACCCCAATTGTTCTAAATTTGCGCGAAATGACCCGCATCTTGAAGACTACCGGTATGTCAACCTTGTTCACTCTCAAGGTTGATGATGAACAGCACAACGTGCTTGTGCGTGAAATTCAAAAAGGCATTCTTAGCCGTGAGATCACACATATCGATTTTCAGGCGATTGCCATGAACGTGGTTGTTCGCACCCAGGTTCAACTCGTTGTGCTTTCTGACAATGTTCCTGCCGTGAATAATTTCGACGCCATGTTGAATATTGGTGTTGACTCGGTAGAAATCGAATGCTTGCCAAAGAATCTGCCCGATCAAATTGAAGTCGATGCATCCTCCCTCGAGAATATTGGCGATAGCATTACTGTCGCCGACCTTGTGCTGCCTGAAGGCGTTATTGTCTTGGACGACCCTGAAACAATGATCGTCTTTGCCTCCTCTCAGCAGACTGAGGAGCTGGAAGATGAAGTTGATGAATTTGGCGACGAATTTGGTGAAGACGGCCCCGAAGTCCTTGAAAAAGGTAAGGGCGACGAAGACTCCGACGAATAATCTAAACGTCAAACATCCCGCGATAATTTTCGCGGGATGTTTTTATTTAACCAACATGCGCAATTCAGTATTGTGGAAAATTTGCGGACTACTTTTGGGGTTGCTTTGGCTGTTAACGGGGTGTGCTATTGCTCCCCAGGCGGATCCTGTACTACCCACACCTACCCTGGAGCCGACCCCCGAAGATTTACCTCTCGAGATGGTTCAGCTTGGCCAGGTGCGGCAGTGGGCCGTCAGCGCCGAAGTCAGTTCGTCCTATGCCGAGCCGGAGTGGGGCGCCGAACAGATTGCTGGCCCACCGAATACGACGCACTGTGGCGATTTTCAATCCGCGTGGGCGGCTTCGAGCAGCGACTCTCAGGAATGGCTCGAAGTTCAATTCGAGATACCGGTGTATGTGACCGCGGTCAATATTGTGCAAACCTTCAATCCCAATCAGATCAGCAAAGTTGAATTGCTCGATTTGTTTGGGCGCAGCGAAGTTATCTACGCAGAGTTCCCTGCTCAGATCGGACAGCCTTGTCCCTATACATTGGCAATCGCCATTCCGCGCACGACGCGGCAATACGCGCTGGTGCGCATCACTGTCGATCAATCGATATTGGGATTAGGGTGGAATGAAATTGATGCCGTAGAACTGGTCGGCGAGACGGAATAATCAGCGCTAGGCATAGCGCTCGTCGGGGGTAGCCAACCCCAGGGCTTCCAGTAGCAGCACCATCATGCGCGCGCTGGCTCCCCACAGGGTTTCACCATCATATTCTGAAAAATAAATTACCGGGATTGGTCTGCCCTGATGTTGAATCTGGCGTGTTTGCGTTGAGCGATTTACAGGATCAGCCAACCAATCCAGCGGAATGGTAAAGATGCGGCTGACCTCCTCGGGCTGCGGATGTACGGCATAGGGCCAGGGTATCACCCCAACGAATGGCGTGACAAGGTAATTGGTGATCGTCAGCATTTCCCGTAAGCGCCCCAGAATTTGTGCATCCTGTGGCAGAAGCCCAATCTCTTCGTGGGCTTCGCGCAGGGCGGCTTTTTCGGCCCCCGTGTCATTCGGGTCGCAGCGCCCGCCGGGAAAGGCAACCTGCCCGCCGTGGCGATCGTGGGGGTGCAGTGTTCGCCGAATGAAGAGCAGGTGCCAGCTATCGTTGGCGCGGAGTAGCGGCATCAACACCGCGGCGGGTGTTGATGGGGTGAGCTGTACATCCTTGGGGTAGGGGCTTTCAGGGGGTAAATTGGGGATCAGCGCATCCGCCAAGCGTTGCGCAATCTGGGTATGGGTGAGTTGCATTACGGATATTTTATTCTACGCGAATCCCGTTCCCGCAGTATGGACATTCGCCGGTGTGCGCATCTTGCCATTCGATTTCGTTGGCGCGTAGCGGCCCGCCGCAGGCCGGACAGGTGAGCGGAAGTCGTTTTTGGCCGGTGCTCTCATCGGGGGTTTGGGTGGTTTCGAATGCGGTGGGCAATTTCGCTTGCAACCAGGCCTCAAGCTCTTTGGCAAGGTCAATGTGTCCAAATTGCTGCAATTCATTCACCGCACGGCTGCCTGCTTGCTGGAATTGCATCCAATGTTGGTTGCTGGCAAAAATCTGTAATCCGTGCTGCAATAAATCTATACCTTGTCGGGTGGAACCAGCCAACGTGTAGGCGCGCCCGGCCTGAAGGTAAAGCCGGGGGGCTTGCCAGATCAAACCTTTGTCATGCGCACTGCCTGCCACGCGCTCAAAAATATCCCCAGCATTGACGAAATCGCCGATTTCCATCAGGCGGTGAGCGCGCTGCAAGGATCGGTGCCCTCGATTATCTAACGGGGGGCGGAATACCGGGCGCGTTCCTTTCGGGGCGAATCGTCTGCGACGGGGCATAATTATCTCCTGGTAGTTGCGTTAGACCCCAGGGGTTTTGCAGCTTCGGTATAACTGAAGTCACTGCAAAACCCCTGGGGTCGGCTGTTTACAAATGTTTTTTGAAAAAATCGGTGATGGCGTTGTAGCAGGTCACACGGTTCTCAAATTTGAGCACATCGTGGCCTTCGTTTTCAAACATTAAATACTCGATCTCTTTGCCAATCGAGCGTAGATGTTCAACCAGATCGCGCGATTCCTGCTCGACGACGCGCGGATCATTCTTGCCCTGAATCACCAACATAGGCGCACCAAGATTTTCGATATAACTGCGCGGAGAGCGCTCCACCAGGAATTGCCGTTCCACGGGAATATCGGGGTCGCCCAGAGCGATTTTGAAATAAGGCTTCCAGGTTTCGGGGATGCGTTCACCAAAGGTCAATAGGTCATAAGGTCCGAACATATCGCAGGATGCAGCCCATAGCTCGGGGTGGCGTGCCGCCAGGGTGAGCGTCATATAACCACCATACGAGCGGCCTACAACCGCGGCGCGTTTCGTATCGAGACGTGGATCGTCCGGCAATACTTTGGTCATGGCATGAACATGATCGAGACGGTCGTCACCGCCCCAGTCACGGTCAACTTTTTTAGTGTATTCCAGGCCGTAGCCCGTGGAGCCGCGCACATTTGGCACGAAGACTGCGAATCCGTTCAGGGTGAGGAACTGGATCAGCGGCATCGAAAACCAGGCGAAATCAGGTCGCTCTTGGCCCTGCGGCCCGCCGTGGACGTAATAAACCAACGGATAGGGGGCTTCAAATCCCAGGGTTTGATTGGGTAGGTAAAGTCGCGCTGAGGCGCGCAGCCCATCGAAGGATGTAAACGAAGCGTCCTCACCCGGTGAAAGCAGCGCTTCGGGGATGCTTAGCGTGCGTTCTTGGGTGTGCTGTGTGATGGCGTAGGTGTTCCCATCAATGGAGTAGATTTGGGTGGGCGAGATCGCTGTGGAGAACGAGAGCGCATAGCTCTGGGTGGCTTTTTCGTAGCTGAGGTGTTCCAGAACGCCGTTACTGATTTCGCCTTGCCCAACAAGAACTTTCTCGAGCGTGAAGCGTAGCTCGGCGAAATCAAAGCGACCTTCGTATACCCAATCGGCACCGTCGATATTGTAGCCCAGTAAAAAGCGATCCGCCTCGATATGCTGAAAACCTTCCAGTTCGCCCGCGCCTGTGTGGATTTGGCCGTCAATTGTCACCGGTTTGGCCGCGTTAGGCTTGGCGAAGGCAATATAGCATAAATCGCCCGTATCTTCGAAAAGGGTTGATGAGATGAGCACGCCGCGCTCGCGGTTGACGAAATACCCATAGCCCAGGCCAGTCAGCGGGTATTCGGTGCCCGGTTGGCGTTTTTCGAGTTGGGTGCCGTAAAGCGAGCGAATCTCGCCATTATCCCACAGTGAGAGTACATGGTCGCCGACGGTATAACCCTCGAGGAGAACAACCTTGCTGTGATCGGCATTGACTGCGGCCACATCTGCGCCGTAAGCGCTGGCATGTAGGTTAGTAATGGCTCCGCTGGCGAGATCCACGCGCAGGGTATAGTTTATGGCTTCTTTATGGGATGATGCCTGAAGGTAGATCAGGTTATTATCGGGGAATGTCTTCTGTAAGAAGAAACGATGATCCGCATAGAACTCGTCAAGCGCCGGTTCGGGATAGCCACCCTCCGTAGGAACCAGCATCGGTTTGTAATCTTCATCGCCATCATTGTCGATCATCACCAGAATTTTTCCCAGTTTGGGGAATACCCTAAAACTGTTGCCAAGGAGATGCGGATTTTGGAGTGCGATTTGCGGCGGCAACAAGGGTTGCGGAACACTCCCACTTTTATTCATGCTGTACAGGCTGAGATGTCCGCTGAGATTGCTGATGAAGAAAATTTTCTCCCCGACGCTTTCGGGATAGATAAACAGGCGTGCTGACAGGAAAGACTCGATTTTGTACATGGTGATCCTTTGCTTAATTAGTGGTGGTCTTATCCAAGAGGCTGAGCCAATACCCAAAGCTGAGTGTAATCAGACTGCCAACAGCGGCCATCCCCAGCCGCAGCGGGCCGAGACTGAGGAATGTCCAACTGCGCATCGCGCCGACGATATGTCCACCCCAGAAGCCGATCCAAGCGAGTAACAGGTATAGCAGCAACCGCCCCGGCCCGCCACCTCGCCACAGGTGGAAAAGCGCGCCGATAAGGCTGGATATTATGAGACCTAAGAGTAAACTGGGAAGAGTCATACAAATAGTATATCATTTCTGATCGAGGGGTTACGGATTTTCTTTGTGGCAGTGTGGCCCACTCGAGGGAGCGAAACGTTTTACGGTTCGGGAATGGATTTCAATTCATTAAAGAAATAGTTGCGATCGTTCTCCTCCGCTATGGAATGGCCGCTCAATTCAGCCATTTCGAGATAACCGCGTGTGTTGGCAATATCTCCAGAGACGGAACTGGCGCGTGCCAATGCTTCGTAAGCGAACGCCAGATCGAAATCACCAAATTTGTATTCTTCACAAAGAATCAAACAGCTTTTTGCATATTTGAAGGCCATGACACCAAAGCCCAGTATGGCGTAAACGCGTGAAATTTGCCAGTCGCCGCGGGCGAAGTTAAGCGGCGTGCCGACCTGCCCCCAGTGGTAGCGCGATGCGTGCGCCAGGTGGATCATTTCTATATCTTCGGCTGGAGTGCGGTCGGTTTTGTCGATCAAATCCCAGGCACTGTTGAAACAAGATACAGCAAATTTACGATGCTCTTCGGGGGTGGGAATCATTGTTTGTTACTCAATAATCCCGCCGCCAAGGCAGACCTCGCCAGCATAGAAAACCGCTGCCTGGCCGGGCGTGATAGCGCGCAGGTTTTCATCAAAACGAACCTGGACTCGGCCATTTTCCATCGGCGTAACAGTGCCCCAGGCAGGAAGAGCCTTGTAACGAATCTTAATCTCAGCGCGGATCGGGTTTTCGGGCGGTGTGCCTGCAATCCAATTGACACCATGGGCCAATAACTCATTTTGTCCCAACTCGTCCAGCATGCCGACGACCAAAGCGTTGCGACCAGTTTCCTTGCGAATGACGTAATAGGGCTGTGCGGCGGCAATTCCCAGACCGCGCCGCTGCCCAATTGTATAGAAAGCCAGCCCGTTGTGTTGGCCGAGTTCGTCACCTGCGGCATTAATAATTGGGCCGGGCTGTGCGATTTCGGGGATATTGCGGATTAAAAAGTCGCTATATGTGCCATTGCCCAGAAAGCACAGATCCTGGCTATCGGAGCGCTCCGCAACGGGAAGCCCAAACTCGCGCGCCATCTGGCGTACTTCGGGTTTGGTGTATTCCCCCAACGGAAACAACGCATGTTCGAGTTGTTCTTGTTTGAGTACGTGCAATACATAGGATTGATCTTTGTTGTCGTCAATCGCTTTGAGCAATTTGATCGGACCGATGACTGATGACTGATGACTGGCCGGGTTTTCATTGCCCTCTATTCGCAAACGCGCATAATGACCGGTTGCCATAAACTCTGCACCGATCGCCAGGGCGCGCTGTAACAGAAATTCCCAGCGGATGCGGCGGTTGCATAACAAACAGGGGTTGGGGGTGATGCCTTCGGCGTAGCCATCGATAAAATATTGCACTACTGTGGAGCGGAAGACATCTTTGGCGTCAACAGCATAAAAGGGAATATCCAGTTGAGCGGCCATACGCCGGGCCAGGTTCATAGCATCGATGGTGCAGCAGCGGTTCTCGGCTTCGTTGCCGGGTTCGCTCCACAGGCGCATCATCATACCAATCACTTCATACCCCTGCGCTTTGAGCAGCGCAGCGGTTACAGAGCTATCTACCCCTCCAGACATGGCAACAACGACTTTTGTCATAGTTTGGATTCCACGCTAAGTCGCAATGGCGTCAAGAAAAGCATTGCTGAATCTTTCCGACTTGGCCCTTTGCAAGCGTTAGATTATTTTTCGGGATTGTTCGACGAGCCGCGGCAAAACTGCCAAAAAGGCTGTGACATCCTCCGCGGTGGAGTGCTGCCCCAGGGTGACGCGCAGCGAACCCAGCCCCCAGCTATGCGACAGCCCCAAAGCCGAGAGTACACTGGATGGCTCTGGGTAGCCGGTTTTGCACGCCGATCCAGAAGAGCAGGCGAATCCCTCCACGTCCAGCATCATCAACAGGTGATTTCCGTCCACCCCTTCAAAGACAAAACTGGCATGATTGGGTAAACGCTCCACAGGATGACCGGTCAGTCGGACATCGGGAATTTCTTCTAATATCGTACCGATCAGGTGATCTCTAAGTGAGCTAAGATGTGCCTTATGTGCGTCGAGATGATCCTGAGTTAGCTTGAACGCTTCTGCCATGCCGACGATATACGGCACGTTTTGCGTCCCGGCACGCAGGCCGAATTCCTGGGAGCCGCCAGTCTGGCTGGGGTGCAAGCGTGTTCCCTGGCGCACATACAGCGCACCCACACCTTTCGGCCCGTAGAATTTATGTGCCCCAAGGGAAAGCAAATCCACATTCAGGGTATTCACATCAATTGGCAGATGCGCCGCCCCCTGTACCGAGTCGCTGTGAACGGCTACGCCGCGCTGGCGACAGATGGCGCCAATTTCAGCGACCGGGTTGAGCGTGCCAATCTCGTTGTTGGCATGGATCACCGACACGATGGCAGTATCCCTGCGCAGCCGCTGCGCCAACTCCGCAGGATTCACGCGCCCATACTCGTCCACCGGTAAATACTCCAGATCGAAATCAAAGAGTGCCGCTAATTGTTCAGCGGTTTGCGATACAGCATGATGTTCCACCGGGCTGATCAGAATATGATTTGCCCCTCGTTGCTCGCGGGCAGCCCAAGCCGCACCGCGCAGTGCCAGATTATCACTCTCTGATCCACAGGATGTAAATATAATCTCGTGTGGCTGGCAGCCAAGCTGCGCTGCGATCGTTTCACGCGCCAACTCAACGGCATGATCGGCTCTTTGTCCATAGTGATGCACCGAAGAGGGATTGCCAAACTCTCCTGAGAAATATGGCAGCATCGCTTCAAGTACTTGTGGGTGCAGCGGTGTGGTGGCCGCATAATCAAGGTATATATGCTTCATAGTGGGCATCGATTATAGCATGTTCTATTTCCTGAAACTCAAACATCGCAACCCCAATCTGCATCCCCTTTGATATAATACCCCCGTTCTATTCTGTCATTGTTTAAGAAAAACCTGTTTTTTGGGACCGTTCGCTAGAAATTCCTGAATACGAGTGATCGTTACCGCGGTTGCGGAAGATTCAATTCGTTCCCTGCGAACAAATTGCAAAAATTAAATTCTGGAGGATTCATGTCTCAGGCTATAAAATTTGGCACGGATGGTTGGCGCGGGAAAATTGCAGACGACTACACATTTGCCAACGTACGTCGCTGCTCTCAAGGGTTTGCTGCCTATTTATTAAAATATGGTCATAAAGATCAGTGGGTGATCGTTGGCCATGACATGCGTTTTCATGGCGAAAATTTTGCCGCAACGGTAGCCGAAGTGCTGGCTGGTAATGGCTTGCGGGTTTACCTGACTGATGGCGCTTCACCAACTCCTGTGATTTCCTACTCGGTGGTTGCCAGACAGGCTGTGGGCGCCGTCAATGTGACCGCATCGCACAATCCGTATACGGATAATGGTTTCAAGGTGCGCGATGAAAATGGTGGCGCGATTCCGCCGGAAGGCTTGAAAGAAATCGAGAGCCTGATCCCCGATTCGGTAGATGATACCGTCAGCATGCCAATTGCAGAAGCAGAAGCAAAAGGCCGGGTTGTTCGTTTCGACCCGGCCCCTGATTATATACGGCATATACAAACGCTGATCGATTTGCAGCCCATCAAGGACGCTGGCCTCCGGGTGTTGGTGGATCCGATGTGGGGCAATGGTGCCGGTTGGTTTCCGCGGTTGCTGGCGGGTGGAAAAACGGAGATCATCGAAATTCATAATGTGCGCAACCCCATTTTCCCCGAGATGAGCCGACCGGAGCCGATTCCGCCGAATGTGGATGTGGGTCTGGCGGCCACCGTTACCCATAACGCCGATGTGCTCATCATCAATGATGGCGATGCCGATCGTGTCGGTGTGGGTGATGAAAATGGCCAATTCATTGATCAATTGCGTGTGTATGGTCTGTTAGCCTATTATCTACTCGAAGTGCGCGGCGAACGCGGCCCGATCGTCAAAACCATCTCCACTACCAAGATGCTCAATAAATTAGCCGCCCTGTACGATGTGCCAGTCTACGAGACCGGAGTCGGCTTCAAATTTGTGGCCCCCAAGATGCTCGAAACAAAGGCATTAATTGGCGGCGAAGAATCGGGTGGATACGCTTTTCGTGGCCATGTCCCGGAGCGCGATGGCATTCTAGCGGGTTTGTTTATGCTCGATATGATGGTCAAACTTCAACGCAAACCCTCCGAATTGCTCGAGTTGCTCTTTAGCATAGTGGGGGGGCATTATTATGACCGCGTCGATACCCCGTTCAAAGGGGAGCGCCAGGGAAAAATAGACAATATTCTCAAAGCCAATCCCGAAACCCTGGGCGGGCTTAAGGTGACCGAGCTTGTCACCATCGACGGCTATCAGTTCCAGCTCGAAGATGTCGGATGGCTATTGATCCGTTTCTCTGGTACCGAACCAATTATCCGGGTGTATTGTGAAACCACACATCAGGATAAAGTGCAGGCCATCTTGAAAGACGGTCTGAAAATAGCCGGAATTGAGTAGAAAAAGTGTTTGGGCGTTTCTCGTCCTGACGCCATGACCGATTTATGTGCTAACCGATACTCATTGCCATTTGTATTTTGACTCGTTTGATGAGGACCGTGCTGCAGTGCTGGCTCGTGCCTGGGATGCGGGTATTGAGCGTATTCTTGTCCCAGGCATCGATATCGCCACAAGCCGCGCGGCAATTGCCCTGGCCGATGAGTTCCCGAAGGTGTACGCTGCTGTGGGGGTGCATCCCAATAGCGCTACCACCTGGAATGCTCAAACCCTCGAAATACTGAGTGAGATGGCAGCCCATCCAAAAGTTGTCGCAATCGGCGAGATCGGCCTGGATTATTACCGCGACTTGGTGCCGCGCCCACTACAAGAGCTCATCTTCCGGGAACAGGTATCCCTTGCTGGGCGGTTAAGTCTTCCGGTAGTTGTTCACACCCGCAATCAGAGTCCCGTGCAGCGGGCCTGTTTGCAGGATGTGCTTCAAATTTTAATCGAACTGCGTCCCATGCTGCCATCGGATCGTCCTGGAGTTGTCCATTCATTTTCTGGCAATGAGGTCGAAGCGCAACAGGCGACAACATCTGGATTTTTTATTGGTATCACTGGTCCTGTGACCTTCAAAAAGGCTAATGAATTGCGACGCGTGGTAACAACAGTTCCCCTTGAGTGTTTGCTGATCGAAACCGACGCTCCATTTCTAACGCCGCACCCGTACCGCGGCAAGCGAAATGAGCCAGCCTATGTTCGCTATATGGCGGAACAAATTGGCACGGTATTGGGTTTGCCCGCTGAGAAGGTAGCGCAAGCGACCACAGCAAACGCAGGGCGAATATTTCAATGGAGTAATTGATTGACCACTAATTTCTTTAATCTTGTCGAAGACCAGATTGTGCAGGTTGAAGCTCTGATGAAGTTGCAAGTAAAAGGGCATCACCCGCATTTATATGTTGTCTTAGATCATTTGGTTTCGTCGGGCGGCAAACGGGTGCGCCCGGCGGTTGCGCTGTTAATGGGGAAAATGCTTGGTGCTAAAAACGAGCGCCTATTAAAGCTCGCGGCATCCATCGAAATGCTGCACACGGCAACTCTGGTGCATGACGATCTGATTGATGGGTCTTTGCTGCGGCGGGGTATTCCCACGCTCAATGCACAATGGTCGCCTGCCGCCACCGTATTGGCGGGCGATTATATGTTCGCCCGTGCCGCGGAGCTGGCCGCACAAACCAACTCAGTGGATGTGATGCGTTTATTCGCAGAAACGTTGGCGACGATTGTCAATGGCGAAATTATTCAAATGTTTTCCAGCCGCGGAATCGCCAGCCGGGAAGATTATTATCAGCGAATTTACGCTAAAACCGCCTCGATGTTTGTATTGGCCACGCAATCAGCGGCAATTCTCGGTTCTGGGGATGATGAGATTGTTGCCGCGGTGCATCAGTATGGTTATGAAATTGGGATGGCCTTCCAAATTGTGGATGATATTCTCGATTTCACCGGCCAGCAATCCACGGTGGGTAAACCCGTTGCCAGCGATTTGCGTCAGGGGCTGGTAACCTTACCGGCGATTTATTATCAGGAAGCGCACCCCGATGATGAGGATATGGCTGCGGTATTGCGCGGTGAATATAACCATGAAAAACGAATGATTCGGTTAGTCGATGCAATTCGGGCAAGCGGTGCTATTCAACAGGCACTGGATGAGGCCAAACAGTTTGTGGGACGCGGACTAAAAATGTTGGAAAATATACCTGATAGTATCGAGCGCCAGGCCTTGTACGAAATTGGATCGTATATCGTTGATCGCCAGGTATAGGGGGAAGAACGCAGGTAGAGAAAAAACAGGGCATGTCCCTGTTTTTTCTTTTAAGGAGTAGTCGGCAAGTTGAAATAATTATAAACAGCGCGGGAAAGATGGCCAACGAGTGCAGAGGACGTATCCCAGATGAGTTGGTCGGGATGATACATAAAGATCACCAATACATAATCACCGCCGCTGGTGTAGATCAACCCAGCATCGCCGATCAGATTGATAATGCCATTATTTGT
>CALCSH010000326.1 GCA_937893815.1 uncultured Anaerolineae bacterium
GGGATCAACCGTTTCTAGAATTTTCTGCACGATAAGACCGGGGGGCAGTGCGGGGCTCAGTGCGGATTCAATTTCAGCTAGCGGAATCTGCTCTTCGAGCCAGATCTCGATCAACTCGGCTTCGCTGGTGAAGCCTAAGGGCAGCGCATCCGCCAAATTGATCTTGGGCCGGGGATTAAATCCCTGACTATAAGCTAGCGGGAGTCGCGCCCGGCGCAGCGTGCGCTCCCAGGCGCGCTGCAAATCCAGGTGGCTGGTAAAGCGCATGGCGTCAGTCTTGGAGAAAGTTATTTGGATGCGCATAGGGCTACCCGCTCACCACTTCCCGCTCATGGCGAATGGTGACGCGCTTATTCTTGACTTCCGGGCATTTCCAGCCTTCACCAGGATTTTCGCGCCGGATGTCTGCGAACGTTGGCAAGATGCCGCATGCAAAACATTGCTCACGACAGTCGATTCGAATGCGTCCTTCCAAGCTCCAAAGGTAATCCTGGGTCAAGAATGATTTGCGTACTGTGGTGCTGAGATGCTCCCAGGGGAAAACTTCATCCAGGGGGCGTTGACGGTGGGTATAAAACGCCGACTCCAGGCCTGCGGTAGCAAAGGCTTCTTCCCATGCGGTATAGTTGAAAAATTCACGCCAGGCGTCGAACTTAGCGCCACGCTTCCAAGCCTGGTAGACAACTTCGGCCATACGCCGGTCGCCACGCGATAACCAGGCTTCCAGTTGTGTTTCCAGGGGGTTATTCCAGTTGAGTTTGAGTCCTTTGCCGCGCAGTTCTTGCTTGAGCAGTTCTTGCTTGGCGCGGATCTGGTCAATCGAGTCGCAGGACACCCACTGAAAGGGCGTGTGGGGCTTTGGAACGAACGTGCTCACGCCCGCATTGACCTGGGCGCGCTTGCCAATTGCTTCACGCCCCACACGCAGCACGGCTTTGCACAAATCGGCGATGGCCTGCACATCTTCCAGTGTTTCAGAAGGATGCCCGATCATGAAATATAACTTAATCGTCGGCCAACCGCGTGAGAAGATTTCACGAGCTGTATCCAGTAGCTGCTCGGTACTGACCGGTTTGTTGATGATCTGGCGCATTTTCTCGGTGGCCGCTTCCGGAGCCAGGGTGAAGCCGCCTTTGCGCCCGCCTTTGAGGGCATCCATCAAATCGACCGAAACGCTCTCGATGCGCAGCGATGGCAACGACACGGAGAGATGCTCATCATCAAAACGCTGGTGGACAGCATCCACCAACTCGACAACATGCGTATAGTCGCTAGATGACAGTGATAGCAAGCTGATTTCTTCGAAACCAGTATGCCGGATAGCTGATTCGATGGCTTCAACGACCTCATCAACGGGGCGCTCGCGCACGGGACGGTTGACCATCCCGGCGTGGCAAAAACGGCAGCCGCGCGTGCAGCCGCGCATAATCTCAATCGGAGCGCGGTTATGAACCGTATCGACATAGGGCACAATGAAGTGCGTCAGTGGTGGCGGCAGTTTGGCAACAATGCGCTTGGTTATCGGCAGAGGCGCGGCTTCAACAAGTTTCTCAATGGATGCAAAAGTACCATCATCATTATAGTGTGCCTCATAAAGCGATGGCACATACACGCCGGGTATTTGCGAAAGGGCATGCAGCAATTCGGAACGTTCAAACGTTGCAACGTTCAAACGTTTGAACGTTGCAACGCTATCCACTATTTCCTGTATAACTTCCTCCCCCTCGCCAATTACGAAAGCGTCAATAAAGGCGTGCATTGGCTCCGGGTTGTAGGTGCTGTGCCCGCCCGCGATAACCAGGGGATGCTCGGGGCCGCGCTCGGCGCTATATAGCGGAATCCCCGCCAGGTCAAGTGCGTTCAGCGTGCTGGTATACAACGTCTCATAGGGCAAAGAAATCCCAAGGATGTCAAAATCGACCAGGGGATGTTTTGTCTCCAGAGAATACAAAGGCAGTTGATGCTCCCGCATCGCAGTTTCCATATCGCTCCAGGGGACGTAGGCGCGTTCCGCCAGCACATCCGGACGTTGATTGAGCAGATCGTATAGAATCGCCAGTCCAAGATTCGACATGCCGAGATCATAAATATCGGGAAAGAGCAACGCCACGCGGGTTTCGGTTGTTTCCCAATCTTTAACAATCTGATTGAGTTCGCCACCGGTATATCGCCCGGGTTTTTGCACCGTGGGCAAAATGGCGTTAAGTTGTTTTTGAAGTTGTTGAGGGGTAAGCATAGGGCGATGATTATACCGCAAGCGCGGAAGCCCCCAAAGGTCTTAAAGACCTTTGGGGTCTTAATCGAAGTTGTCGCCCAACAACGCTTCGATTTGCGTCACGCCCACGCTTTCGCTGTGAAAGGTTTCAAAATGGCCTTGGTTGCCAAACCATGCCAGCGTTTCTTCGCGCAACAATCGAGTTGGGCGGGCTGAGGTCAGCGCGTGATACGATGAATACGGCCAATCCCGAAAGTCTTCAATCAGGCCGTGTTTTTGCGGATTTTGATGAATATAGGCGATGAGATGAATGAAGTGGGCATCGCTGGTCACTTCTACGCGCCCAAAGGGACGCTCGAACAGGCTGCCTGTGCGCTGGTATGCCTTGTTGATGGCTTTGGCGTAGGCGTTGAATAGATTGGAGAAGGCCTGGCTGGGTGAGACTGTGCGCGAGACCTTTGGGGTCTCTGAGACCCCAAAGGTCTTCGTCCGCACCAGGAAATGAAAGTGGTTCTTCAGCAGGCAATAAGCAAAGGTATCCGCCACCGGCAGAATATATTTGGCGTAGAGCCGCAGAAAATAGCGGTAATTGCGCGCTTCGATGAAGATATTCTCGCGATTGTTGCCGCGGTTATAGATATGATAATACGCGCCATAGCGCAGCGCCGGCGGATTGGGCATCGGGACTCCTTTCAAAGACCTTTGGGGTTTTCGCGCAGCACTCCGAGCCAGGCGATGGAGCAAAACCCCAAAGGTCTTAATCCACTATTAACACTTTTGCCAAAACCCCCTCCCGGTCGTCCACATAAGCCACTTCCAGGCATTCCAGCAGCAGTTGGTTGCCCTGCAAATATTGCACCGCGCGCTTAGATTGTTCATAACTCAACTCCCAGCGATGGCCGATATCGTGATGCTCGACCGCCAGGGCGCGCAGTTCTTCATGGAAAGCTTCCCAGGCCGCTTTGGGGGCGTCCGGCGCCGGGAGCTTGTTGAGGTGCGCCGCTAATGCGGGGTGCAGCGCCCGACAGTATGCCGCCAGTTTGGGCTGCCGGGCCTGAATTTTCTCCCAATCGCCAAACCAGGCGAAGATTTCCGTAAACTGGACCAAATTGGTGATATTCAAATCGAAAAATAAAATTTCGCCGCCCTGAAGGGCGTGGAGAGGGTTAAGCGTACGATCAAGGGCATGGTCAAGGGCAAGGGCACGGTTATAGAACCAGTACAACGCCCGCATGGCGTGACGAGATATTTAAGAAAGGTGGTTTTGCCCGCCCCGGGTTTGCCCAAAATATACAGGCGATGGCCGCGCCCCTGCACCACCACGCGCAGGCCGGGGATGCGTTCTTCTTTTTCGAGTTGATCCGGCTCACGTTGCAGTTTGTGTATTTGGGTGATATCAAAACGCTCGAAGGAACGCGGCTTCTTGATGATATTTACATCGGTGAAAATCTCGTCAAATTCTTTGGGTTCGGTCGTTCCCAACACGCGAATATGCTCATAGGTACTCTGCATGTGTTCCTGATAACGTTGGGCGGCCTGTCCCCAGCTAAAGCCCATCCAGCGGGCGTGGGCGTAGCGCAGTTTTTCGTGGTCTTCTCTGGCGGCCTCGGTCTTGCGCTGGAGGAAACCCCTGAAGTGGTCTTTGGTGGTTTCGTCGGCGAATTGATCCCATAACCAGGCGATGGCTTTGCCTGCGGCGGCGGTTTCCATAGGCGCTCCTTTGCTATCGCTCTTGTCGGTGTGCGTTTTCCTGCCCATGCGTAGATTATAAACGAAAAGACTTTCAACAGACCCCAAAGGTTTTGCGAAGCACTCCGACGAAGGAGGAGCAAACCTTTGGGGTCTTGATTGGAAAACTTCGCGAAGAAAAGAAAATTTCTCGCTTGAAAAATTAACTTTCTCGCCGAGAAAACTTATTTAGCCGCCGAGAAATTATGCTATACTCTATATATGACGCGTCGAATTACAGCGATTAAAGCCATGCAGCCCAAGATCAAATTGCGCCGCAGCGCCGAGATGTCAGATTTGATTGATCTTGTCACCCGGCGCACGGGGCTGGGCCGCGGCGAAATTTATGGTGTTACCCTCGAACTGGTGGATGCTATTTTGCACTTTGCCCGTCAGGGGCAGGCTATCAAAATTGAAGGATTAGGCATTTTTACCCCCAGCCTCAAAGCCAATGGCGATTTCCAGGTCAATTTCCGGGCCGATGTGTCGCTCAGGCGTGCCCTGAACACGCGCGAATTCTGGGGCGAGATCGAGAATAAGCGTAATATCGGCAAAAACGGGGATGAGTTGGTGGCCTTGTGGGACGAAGACCATCCTGATGATCCGGTGGAAGAATAAAGACCCCAAAGGTTTTCAAAACCTTTGGGGTCTGTTTGTTACTCAAAAATCCAGAGATCGTTTGCCCGTCCCCAGGCGACGAGTTCTTCGGGCTTGAACCACAAACCAATTTCCAGTTCCCCGTTTTCGACAGAATCGGAAGCGTGGGTGATATTGCGACCAACTTCCAGACCGAAATCGTGACGCACAGAGCCAGGCGCGGCCTCGGTGGGGCGTGTGGCACCCATTGTCTGGCGCACGGCCGCGACAGCGTTGGGGCCTTCCCATACCATCGCCATCACCGGAGCCGAGGTGATATATTCGATCAGCCCATTATAAAATGGTTTGCCTTTATGGATGCCATAGTGGGCTTCAGCGAGTTCCTGGCTGACGTTCATAAATTTTGCGGCGGTCATTTTCAGGCCACGACGTTCCAGGCGGGCGATAATTTCGCCGATCAGCCCGCGTTGTACGCCATCGGGTTTGACGATAACAAATGTTTTTTCCATGATTTTCTCCAAGAATATTGAATTCATCAAAAGGTGACAGCCACTTTTTTGTGACTGTCACCTGATTGTTTTTATTGGCTTCGGATTTTACCAGGTTTTTTTAGGACCTTCCGTGAAAAATGTCAGGGTTTCTGGGAATCCCCGGTTTATTTCATTTGCAAAAGTTTCTCGGCTTTTGAATATTGCTCCAGCGCGTTCTGTAATTTGCCCGACCGCATATAGGCGTCGCCGAGTACCTGAGCCATCTCCGGATTCATCGGATTATTTTGACTGGCTTGTTCCAGATCAGCGATAATCGCATCCACGCGTTTGCCTTTTTTGAGCAATTTTTCGTATGTGCTGATCGCGTCCGAAATCTGACCTTGTGCCAGGGCCTGTTGCGCCTGAATTTGTTTGGCATGATGCTCATCTTCGGGAACCACGTCCGCAAGAATAGTAGCGTCTGGTTTGACACTTGCTGGGGTGGAAGTGGGTTCGACGGATACCGCCTTGATCTCGATAAACTCTTGCAGTCCATTAACGGTTTCGGCATCGAAGCCTTCGATTTGCTGCAATTCTTCGAAACTGCTAAAACTTCCATACGCTTCGCGGTGTGAGAAAATTAGCTGAGCGCGGCGAAAACCCATCCCGGGCAGCCGTTCTAACTCTACTAGCGAAGCTGTGTTGAGATCCAATTTTTTGAAAGAATCGCCTTCCGCGGCCTCATCGACAGCGGGTTGCCAGATATAGTCATCGATATCTTTTCTGGGCGATTCGTCAACTTCCCTCTCTTCGGCTTCCACTTCGGTGCTGACCTCATCGATCTCGGGTAGCGATTCCGTCTCCATTTGGGGGAGCTCACCGTCAAATTTCCGAATCCAGGTGGCATCTTCATCGGCAACATCATCCACACCTCGCAACCAGGTCGGCAATTCATCATCCGTGCCGGGCTGATCTTCGGGCATATCCGCACTTACGGCTTTGAGCCAACCGGGCATTTCACCTTCCTCTGTAGCGGCTGGAATCTCTACCGTTTCGGCTTCGCTTTCAACACCGGAGGCTTCATCGCTATCGACTTCTTCTTCGTCAAAGTCTAACCAACCTGTCTCGGCTTCGGCATCCGCTCCAGGTTTGGGAGACGATTCGGTGCCAATACCGGCGAGCCAATCGGGTATGGTATCCTGCTCGGTTGAGTCGGGAATTTCAATACTGGGTGCAGTCTCCATAGTTTTTAGCCAATCGGGCATATCTGTATCAACACCCAGTTCTTGCTGGCTTTCTTCTGGCCCCAAGATTTCTTCCGCGGGTTGGACTTCCGCTTCTGGAAGAAGTTCTTCTACTGGGATTGCCTCAGCATTGGCACTATCTTTCAGCCAATCCGGGAAATCTTCAACGGTAGATTTTGCTCTTTCAGTGGGAAGCTCATCGGTTGTAGCCGGGGGTTGGCTCTCTTCCGAGAGAGAGCGTATCCACTCTGGAGGTGTTTCGCTACGTTCCTCAGGAGTCGAGAGAAGTTCTTCTTCTGGAACACCCTGTTTGGCTGCCAGACTCTCCAGCCATGCCATCGCTGCATCCGCGTCAGCAAAATCCATATCGGTGCCGTCTTCGATTTCGGGGGTTTCTAGGATTGGCTGCGCAGATTCTTCTTCAGATATTGGCTCATCAGTAGATGGTGACAGCCATTCGGGGAAGGCAGGTTCGACCTCCTCGACGCTCTCTTTTGGCGTGGGTTCGGCAGTTGTCTTTTCTTGGTCGGGTTGGGTAAGCCATTCCGGGAAATCGGGTTCTGCATTCAGACCGGCGATTTTGTCATCTTGAGCTAGTTCCGCCAGCCAGTCCGGGCTACCTGCTTGAACTTCTTCGGGCGATTGGGCTTGCGCAAGCAATTCTTCGACGGGAATATCGGATGTGAGTTCGTTGAGCCAGTCGGGCAGGCCGTCCTCTTCATCATCCGTAGAGGCTGCAGAAACTTCGGCAACGGGTACTTCGACAGCCGCTTCCGGTGTCTCATCGATGTCGCTCAACCAATCGGGGAATCCGGCATCATCATCGGCTTCTGCGACCGGTTCATCCAGCGTTGTTTCTGCAGTATCGGCGAGTTCGTTGAGCCAGTCGGGCAGGCCGTCATCGTCCTCACTTGGGGTTGATGCCATTTCGGCAACGGGTTCTTCGATAGCCGCTTCCGGTGCCTTGTCGAGATTGTTAAGCCAATCGGGCAGGCCGGCATCATCATCATCGGCTTCTGCGACCGGTTCATCTAGTATGGTTTCGTGGGTATCGGCGAGTTCGTTGAGCCAGTCGGGCAGGCCGTCATCGTCCTCACTTGGGGTTGATGCCATTTCGGCAACGGGTTCTTCGATAGCCGCTTCCGGTGCCTTGTCGAGATTGTTAAGCCAA
The DNA here is from genome assembly GCA_937893815.1 of uncultured Anaerolineae bacterium. Taxonomy (GTDB): domain Bacteria; phylum Chloroflexota; class Anaerolineae; order Anaerolineales; family UBA11858; genus NIOZ-UU35. Next base: position 7,426 of record CALCSH010000326.1, read on the forward strand.
TCGGGCAGGCCGGCATCATCATCATCGGCTTCTGCGACCGGTTCATCTAGTATGGTTTCGTGGGTATCGGCGAGTTCATTGAGCCAGTCGGGCAGGCCGTCCTCAGCATCGGCGGGGGCTGCGGCCATTTCTGTGACAGGTTGTATTGTAGGGGTTTCCGGCGTCTCGTCGAGATCATTCAACCAATCGGGGAATCCTTCATCGGCGGTTTCTGTGATGGGCTTGTCTAACACGGTTTCCTGAGTATCAGCGAGTTCATTGAGCCAATCGGGTAGGCCGTCATCAGCATCGGCGGCAACTTCGGCAGCGGGTTCTTTGACCGGAGACTCGGGGGACGGTTTTTCAAGACCTTTTAGGAAATCAGTCACACCAGTCGATTGGGAAGTAGATTCGCTCGTGATATCTTCGAAGGATGCGCCACTTTCTGAATCCAGGCCATGAAGCCAATCCGGAATATCGCCGCTGCGATCGGCTTCTCCTGTACTCAACGATTCCGCTTCAATCTCTTCCAGCCAGTCGGGCGTTTGCTCTTCAGAGCTGGAGAGTTCAGTGTCAGCGACTTCTTGACTGGGTGCGGTGGTGTTATCCATTTTCTGCAGCCAATCCGGAATACCTTCACCTTCGCTGCTGGAAGGTGCGTCGGCTGGTGTTTCTTCAATATCGCCCAACAACCAATCGGGCAAGTTTTCGTCTTGGCTGCTTTGCGCCGGATTCTTATCCGCGAACAACGCCTCAAGATCGCTGACATCATCTTGATTCGAATTATCAACAGACTGGTTTGCGGCTGCTCCCAGAGTAGCTGCAGGCGCCATATCACGAATCCAATCGGGTAGTTCGGCGGCGACGGCTGTTCCGCCGTCTTGATCATCGCTGGCAACGTCATCATCAAAGCGGAAGGAATCTAACCCTTCCATGGCTTCACCGGAGGCCGGTCCCCACCCCGCGTCTTTCATCCAGTCGGGGAGCGATTCGACATCGTTGTCTAAATTGGGCACCAGATCATTGGTTGGCGCGGGTGCTGGGGAATCATCGGAAGCAGTTGCCAGCCAATCGGGAAGATCACCACCGGAGGAGTCTGGTTTTTCCAATTCAACGCCCAACGATGCAGCCCATGAAGGCTTTCCATCCGGAGCAATGCTCACCGCACCATCCCATACCAATTGATCGATCGTGACAGCCTGATCGGGGACATCTTTGGCGGTTGGGGCGTGTGGCGATGTATGTGCTTCGTAGGGGTCAATGGCTCTCAGGCGCTGCTGGCTGGCCTCGCGATCATTTTGGCGTTCTGTACCTTCGAGCAAAGTCGCTAATATTTTATTGCCTTGATAGCAATAGGGTAGTTCTTTGAGAAGGCGGCTGGAAACTTCGATGGCTTTGACCGATTCGCCGTTGTGCTCGTACATTTCGGCCAGAATTACCAACAGGTCGGGACGATTGGGCTCTTTGGAGAGCGTGGAGCGCAATTCGGAGATGGCTTGTTGGTAGTGGTTGCCCTTTGCGTACATGCGGGCCAAGGCGCCAGGGGTGAGGCGTGCTTTCATGGGGTCTGTGCCATCGCGCTTGCCGTATAGGCGGCGCAGTTCTCCCTGAATGGCGGGGTTATAGGGCTGTACTTCGAAAGCGCGCTCCATGTGCCAAAGGGAAGAATCGAGGTTGCTTTCGTCTTCGCGTATGATACTCATCCCCAGATGGGAAACGAAATCATCGGGTATGGCGGAGAGTACGCGTTGAAAAATATCGGCCGCGCTGCTGTAGCGTTGAGCTTCGAGATAGGCTTTCCCAAGTAAGCGATAGGTATCGGTGTGCTTGGGAAATACGGTGAGTATGTGACGGCAATGTGCGACAGCTTCATCAATCTGGCCTTCCCCTATGGCCACTTCGATTTCGCGCAAATATGCTCGCAGGGGGATTTTCGCCATAAGACTACCCTCGCTTCAAAATTCGAACGTGCAAGAAGTGATGATGTTTTTTTGGAATATTCATCACGGATTTGTACAATTTTCCCTCGCCAGTGGCAGGAAATGTTAATTTAGTATAACTACATTTTAGCATAATATGCAAATATGACTTACTTCGCCAAGGACATCTATTCTGAAATGCGAAATTCAACCAATTCCATTGTGCCGGTCATTTCAATCGGAAAATTGACGCCGTAGAGTTTAACGCTGGCCTGGTCGATCTCTTGTTTGAGCAACCCGATATTGGGTTCGAACCACAGGTTGTTTTGCAAGGTAATGGCAGCTTTTAGCGACATCGGTGTGCCGTTTTCGGTGACTTCTGCGGTGAAATCGAAATCGATTTGACGTTCGAGCTTGATAGCTTGAGGGTAATTGCCCGCTTTCACGCTGACGGTTTCAAAAATAGCTTGCCCTGCTCCCAGGGTATTCCACTGCATGTGGAGCGGGCTTTCTTCCAGCGTGCCTGTGGCCGGTTGACCCTCAATTTGAGCAGCCAATGTACCTGATGCAAGATATTCGCCAGCCCATTCTGCATCCCAGTTTTGATCACTGAGAGTCTGGTAATTGGGGGCAAAAACACCGCTTTGATGTACCATCGTGAGGTCGCCATCCACATCGCCAAACAAGAAACCCAACATAACAACAGGGAATGAAAGTATCGCCCCATCGTCGCAATCCACGATTGTCTCCGATGTGACGCCGCTTTTTAGATAAAGGGCGTGGAGTGTAGCCTGGTTGCCATTAACTTCGGTCACCGTCAGGCTGATCTGATTGGTTTCGCCTTCCGCGGTGACTTCGTAAATCCACTGGTAGCCGGGGATCATGGGGTAAAAAGTGTTGGCGCATGCACCGCCGTCTGCGGAGGGTGGGGGTACCAGCCCGTCGCCAAGTAGTTGATCGGGTGGAGGCGCTGTCTCAGGGAGAAGAGTCGATTCGGTGGAAGGGACGGAGTTACTTTCTGTAGTTTCATCAGCGGATGAGGCGGCGGGGCTAGAAATCTGAGATACCAGGCTGCAAGATAAACTGGTTAAGAAGAGGATGCTGATCAGAAAAACTACCGAACGCGGGGTGTTGGTCATGGTTGCAGGCTCCTGTCTTTGGGCAGTCGTGGCCAGATCGTTAAAAAAGAACCGAAGCGAGTTCATTCCGATATTGACGGGTAATGGCATTCTCGTCGCCTAGCATGGCAAACAAACCGAGCAGCACCTGCCGCGCTTCGTTGTGGCGATAGGTTTTATCTTGCCGCAGTACGGCGAGAATGCCATCCATAGCGGCGGGTAAATTGCCCAAACGGATCAGTCGGAGAGCGTGTTGGTAGGTGGCTTCCAACGATGTGAGCGAGTCTTCATCTGTGGATTCGGATCGTATTAACGCCGCGGCGAGCGGCATCAGTATTTCAGCGGATGCGTATTCCCGGCTGGCGGGGAAATTCTCCAAAATATCCAGGCTGTCTTCTGTTTGATTTTGAGCCAATAGACTTTTTGCCAGACCGAGCAGCGCGCCGGGGTGCTTGGGTCGTTCTTCTAAGACTTGATGGAAAGCATGTGCAGCTTTTTCCCACTGTTCCAAAACCAGCAGACTGTTGCCTTTATCAAGAATGAGATCAGCATAGCTGGGAATAATATGCTGGATGAATTGTTGAAGTTCGATTTTTGTTTTGACCCCATTGAATTCTGCCACCATATGGCCTTCGCGGAAGGCTTTTACTGCGGGGATGCCACGCACATTGAAGCGCATGGCCAATTTGGGATTATCATCGACATTCAGCCGCGCCAGACGAAAATTTCCATCTGCCGCTACGGCCAGATCATGTAGAATTGGCTCAAGCGTTTTGCAGGGGATGCACCAATCGGCCCAGAAATCGACCAGCACAGGGGTTTCCTGAGAATATTCGATGACTTCATATTCGAAATTGGCTTCACTTACATTGATAATGATCGATGCACTCATGCGGCCTCAGATGGAACCCTGTTCGAGATGTTGATATGTAGTAGAACGGCTGCGCTAATTCTACCAGAATTGGTAGGAAATCGACCTCTTTCAGTTATAAAAAGAGCCGGAGGCTCCGGCTCACTCATCGTTGGGATCAGCCATCCCTGGTTGATAGAGGTCGATGACTTCGCCGTGAATATTGATTGTGATGCGAAATCCGGTCATCCCCATATAGGCTCGACTTTCCTCGGGGATGCCAATTTCAAAGATGCGATCGAGTTGTTGATCCATATTTTTGAGTTGGGTTTCAATCATGGCGCGCGTAAAAATATCATCTTGCCCCAGCATTTTTGCTGCTTGTTCGCTGAGTAAGTTTTCATGGCCGGAGATCATTTCCTGCATCATTTCCATCACCTGGCGATCGACTTGTTCGGATGGAATATGCCGCCGAAAACCAGCATCGTCTACGACATAGCACGGCTCATCCCCAATATAGGCTGTTTCGACTGGCTTGTCATTTTCGTCGTAAACTAAACCTTCAAAAAGAATTTTTTTGTTCATAAATAATCAGAAGCGGAGAATATCTTGTAATTTGGAGAGAAAATTCCGAAAAAAGGGGTGTGCGTGGGAGCTGCGCCCCCCACGCATACCCCTTTTTCGGCATCTTTATGTTCGAGGCTGAGCAGTTACGATTATTGTTAGTGGATATATTAGAGCAATTCTACCGCGGAGGAACGAAGTATCTATAAGCGTTTTGTTAATGTATGGATCAAAGTTTGGATGCGATGCTGAATTTTGCAGTCGGAACAGGTGGGGGGCACTTGCTTGTGAGCTTTAGAAACAGAAGCGCATCTAGCCAAGTGCACCACACCAAATGTCGAAGATAGTTATATTTTTAGGAGGATTGTTTACCTTCAATCGCGGCTAGTAGTACCGCGGCTGCGATACCCAAGCGGCGATCGAGGCGGTGGGATGGATCCATAGTGAAGTCAATATCCAGTTGATAGCTGAACAGGTTAAATCGCTGCCGCAAATCGGCCACGCGGCCATCCGGGAAGAGCAGATCGTAGTTCTGAGGCAAGAGCGAACCCAACAAAAAGCGACGCAGCAGGGCATACCCGACGCTGTCTTCCTGAAGGACACCAATCGGCTGATCGTTTGTGTCCAGCACTTCCCATTCATCGCGCATCATCGAACGGAAGCCTTTGCGGCGCAGCACGCCAACCTTGGCCTGGTCGCTACTATCGATGACATCGTAGGCGGCTGAAAAATCGATTATCTGTCGTGCCTGAATGTGGAGCAATTCCTGTGTCATGCTCTCATCGGAAAAGACGCGAATATCTTCTCTGAGTTTGAACATTTTTTGCTGGCTGTACAGCAGCAGTTGCTGGCCAGGGCCAAAAATACGGAATTTTCCGGTCAGGGCGAAAACCTGGCGTTTGAGTAAGTACTGGTGGTATTGAAAAGCAGAATGCATGATGACCTCCGATTCTGAAATATGCCCAGCCCCCCGTATCTGGGATTATATGACATCCACACGCGTGGCTATTTTTTCGTAAACGCGGCGTTCATTGACTGGCGCTATGGGCAATGTCCAGCGATAAATCCATTTGGAGGCCTGCGACGGCAAGTTGATGCAGCCATGACTGCGCGGCATACCGTAGTCATTGTGCCAATAGGTGCCGTGGAAGGCCACGCCGCTCTCTGTAATATAGCTCACCCAGGGAATACCGGGCAAGTCAAACCCGTTGCGGGCTAAATTGCCGGCAGCCATATGACGTGAAGGCATTTTATGGTTGGTATAATGCCGCCCGCTGGGTGTGAAAAATTTTCCGGTGCTGTATTCCGCTCCGGTGGCAGCTTTGGTCATAAAGACTGGCTCATCGTACTCGTAGGCAGTAACGAGTTGTTGGGTGGTATCCACCTCAATACGTTTGGCCTCCATCGGCACATTTGGCGAGAGCGGGCTGAGCTCGTCTTCCGGGACGACGCGCAGATATCGTGCCGGGACGAAAAACTCTTGTTCCCATTTATCGTCGGTGATGCGATACCAGGGCACGGCGTATGAATCCAGTTGCATTTCGATGATCCAGTGCGTGGTTTCATAGTAAAAGCGATAAGCAGGTTCGCCGCGAGTATCGGCTTTATAGTACGCATCAAGATATGGCACCGTCACCTCGGCAAGTTTCCCTTCGGGGGGAATATTGTAAACTGGTGGGTTGAGGACGGTTTGTACGGGCTGCACTCCCCCGGAGTGGACATATTCTTCATCGGAGAGACGGTACCAAACGCGGTTGTGGGCGGGTTCTTCGTCCCCAAGCAAAACTTCAACGACGGGAAAAACGGCGTCTGCCCAAATTTGCCGTATCACATCACCGCTGAAGGAAGGCTTGTCGTAAACGGTGACAATATCGTAAATGGTGCGCCCTTGCTGGACTGTCTCTGTGGGGGTAAGAAAAATTTTCTTGAACGGAGCCAGCCCCAGGCTTAGAAAGCTCACCCCGCTTACTTTCAGAAAATCCCTGCGCGAGATCGAATCAGTTATAGAAGACCCCAAGGAATTTCGGTGCTTCATTGGCAAAATAGGTAGGACTTACGCACTTGTACAAGAGAATGCCCGAAAATAGGGGTGAAGCCCACACACCCCTATTTTCGGGATATTTTTTATCGAGTTGCGTAAGTCCTATAGGCAACCTTTCGAATAAATCTGGAATTGGTTGGAAGGATCACGGAAACCTCAGGGGTCTCCTACGGATGCACATTGACGAGTGTGCCGACCGACGCCCAATTATAAATCCACCCGGCATCATCGGTGATCATATTGACGCAGCCGTGACTCATGGGTGTGCCAAAATTATTGTGCCAGTACGTGCCGTGGATGCCGTAGCCTTTATAAAAATACATTGTATACGGAACGGAGGGCAGGTAGTAACCCGGGCCGGACATATCGGCGTAGAGATATTTGACGTATATGTGAAATTGTCCAGTGACCGTGGGAAATTGCCAGGTTCCGGTGGATACGATAAATGATTTTACCAGATCATCATCGACATATGCGTATAAACGCTGATCGGAGAGATCAATATCGATCCAGCGCTCGCCCGTGCTTACCGCGGCTGGTGGTTGTGTTTTGATGGGCGTTGGCGGCTGAGTGGGAGCGGGGGTATTCGTGGGAAGCGGTGTCGGCGTAATCGAAGGCGTAAACGTTGCCGTGGGCGTGGGGGTAGGCGTATAGGTGGGTGTGGGTGTCAGCGTAGGAGTCGATGTAGGTGTGCGGGTGGCTTTCTCAACATTCACCTGCGCCAGCGGCAGAGCATTTTGGCCTGCAAAAACCTGCGGCAGGCTCGGCGCGCTAACCCACACAATGAAAATAATAATGATAAAAAACAACATCACCCACGGCAATAAAGCCGGCCGCGGCTGGGTGAGCGCCTGAGGCGAAACTGTACCAATTGAGAACTGGCGCCGGGGTTTGGAGGGGGATTGCGGTATTTGACGCCAGCGCTGTACCGCCCAGCGCATGCCGCTGCGCGCTTTTTGGCTTTGCGGGTTGATCTCCAGCGCACGCTCTAAATAGGCCAGGCTGGCGCGGGGAGAAGCCACCGCGGCCAGAAATAACCAGGGTTCTTCGCGTTCGGGGGCCAGCGCGGCGGCTTGTTCGGCCCAACGCCGTGCTGCGCGCCGATCATTGTGCTGAAGCGCCTGCTGCGCTTCTCTCAGCGCGTTTCGGGCCTGTGTCCAGTTTTCACTCATCCGTGTTGTTGCTGATACTCTCGTTATGCACATAGCACATCAGCCCATCGGCGATGCCTTGCGCAATGATATCTTCATTCTGGGTCAGAATCTGGCGATCTAAATTCATGAAACCCGTTTCAATAATCACAGCTGGAGTCTCATTGTTGATTTCGTCAAAAGCGTGATATTCTGACATATCCAGTGTGATGCTCAAATGTTCGGGCAGGCCGGTTGCTGCGGCATAACGCGTGCGCAGGCAGGCTACCAGTCGGGCGGTGCGTTCCAGGCGCGGGTTGCCCTGGGCGGCGGCAACTTTGAATCCGGTGGCAACGTCATTGATATAGGTACACGAATCGGCATGGATGGAAATAAGCGCCAGTCCGGTGTATCCGTTCAATCGATCGTCAAATTCATACAACAAATCAACATCAAAACCCTCGTCGATTAAGCTTTTCTCCAGCAACCCGCCGATCACCTGGTTGATGCTCAATTCGGTCAAACCATCCGGGCAGACCGCGCCGGGGTCAGCTTCATCGCCCCAGTGCCCCACCACAATGCCAATGCGTGGCCTGGGACGTGGGGTTGCTGTGGGCCAGAGGGTGCCATCAGGCGTTTCTTGTTCTTTGAGCGCTTCCGCAATCCGGGCGCTAAAATCGCCTGAAAACGGGTTTACCGGTTTGGCGGCGGTGAAGAGCGATGCAATCAAAAACGCCACGCCTGAAATCGCGAAAATTGAAATCAGCGTTGTGCCAATCAGGCCTGGATCGTAATTTGGTGCTGTTTGTTTGCGATTCATCATCTTATTTCCTATGATACGATGTTCATAGTACCGAAAAGCCGGTCGAATAGCAAGGCTTTCAGGTAAAATAGTTGCAAGGATAAGACCAGAATGGGAGAAACGCATGAAGGATGATCAACTGACCCCCGAAGAGCGTGGCTTGCTCCTGCGCCTGGCACGTCAGACTCTGGAAATTGTGCTGGCCGGTGCCCCCTTGCCGGAACTTGCCCTGGAAGCGTACCCCGAAAAACTACGCCAGCCCGGTGCCACCTTTGTCACTCTCACAATATCAAACCAACTACGCGGCTGTATTGGTACGCTCGAAGCATATCGACCCCTGGTGGAGGATACCCGCCAGCATGCGATTGCCGCGGCCACACAAGATTATCGCTTCCCGCCGGTGCGCTCTTCTGAACTACCGACGATCCTAATTGAAATTTCTCGCCTCACGCAGCCAGTGCTGCTTGCGTATGATTCCCCCGACGACTTGTTGTCTCGTTTGCGTCCCGGCATGGATGGCGTGCTGCTACGCGATGGCTTGCGCCGGGCTACATTTTTGCCCCAGGTTTGGGCGAAAATCCCCGCTCCGGCTGAATTCCTGAATCAGCTCTGCATGAAGATGGGGGTAGCCTCCAATGCCTGGCGCGAAGGTCATTTGATGGTAGAAATCTATCAGGTCGAAGAATTCCACGAATAAATCGTTTCTTCTTGGCTCTCTGGGAATTCCCGTGGTAGTTATCCGCATTTTTGGGGTGTATTTCTTCATAACTCCTTCATAACTCATCTATATCTTCTTCATACGGGGGAATTAAACTTACCTTCGTAACTTGGGAATATTGATTTCCCCAGAAGGAGATTTACGATGAAAAAAACACAGATTTTACTCTCACTATTTGTCTTGATAGTTGCCGCCGGTTTCGTGGTGGTTTATGACGCCTCTGCTCAGACCGCATTGAGCAATGAAGAAATTGACGCCATCGTTTTCATGCGTGAAGAAGAAAAATTAGCGCGCGATGTGTATCTGACCCTTTACGATTTATGGGGCATGCCGATATTCAATAATATTGCCAGCAGCGAATCGGCCCACATGGAGGCTGTCTACTCCCTAATTGCGACCTACGGTATTGATGACCCGGCCGCTGGGATGGATATCGGCGAATTCACCAACCCCGATTTGCAGTCGCTCTACGATCAACTGATAACCCAGGGCAGCATCTCGCTGGCCGATGCCCTCAAGGTGGGCGGCGCAATCGAAGAAATTGACATTCTTGATCTGGAAGCCAACCTGGCGCAGACTCTCAACGGCGATATTATCGCCATCTATGAAAATCTGCTGCAGGGTTCGGATAATCACCTGCGTGCATTTTCGAATATTCTCACGCAGCAAACCGGTGAAACTTACGTTCCCCAGTACATGGCGCAGGAAGCCTACGATCTGATCCTGAATTCGCCCATGGGTGGTGGTTACGGTGAAAGTCAGGGCCAAAACCAGGATGCCGGGGCAAGCCAGGGTCAGGCAGATAGCGGTAACGCCGATCAACCGGCAACTGGCGGCAAAGGCAATGGCTACCGTGGCGGACGCAATCACTAGGTAAATCCTATTCAACCAGTGGCCCCAATTATTGAGAAACACACATAATTGGGGCCTTGTTTTTCCAGCCATTACAACCCATCATTTTCTTGATAATTCGTAACTGTTCAGCCTCGAACCAAAGAAAGCCTAAAAAATGGGTATGCGTGGCGGCGCAGCCCCACGC
>CALCSH010000327.1 GCA_937893815.1 uncultured Anaerolineae bacterium
GTCAGCGCGTATAGCCGGACGGGTGAGTCGGCGCCCAGCAATGCCCTCGACGGATCTACACAGAGAAGAGCAGTATATGCAAACATCCAGTTCAAAAGCCTGAAAATCAACGCCATCCCGGGCGGCGGTACGGCTCAAGCACAGATCGAATTGTATGTGAATCACTACAATTTCAGATCGGACAGGCTGGCAATCACGCCGACTACCCTCTATCTCGATCAAGTTTCGCAGTTTGGGAGCAATGTGCATTCGATAGAATATGCCGGATTTGGGGTAAACGAGTCTCTTACGTTGGGTTTCTCGGTCAGTGGGATCGACAAAGATGGTTTTCGAATGCCAGGCTCTATCTGCCAGGGAGAGTATTACTTCCCCCCAATTTCTCGCATTGGCTCACTAAATGAAACACTTCATGCCAAAAGTGGGGATTGTGACCTGACAGTGAGTATCCAGGGGTATACCGAGGTCATGTCGGCAGAAATATCGCAGAAATTTACTGCCGTAGGCAGGCCCGTTGCGGATATTGCCATCACCGAGATTGGCCGGATTGGTTATTCCCTCTATGGAAAAATCGAAAACACCGGCCCGGACGTGCTGTCAAATCATAAAATTTACATTAGGGCGCGCTGGGCACATCCCAACTATCTAGAGAAGGACGATTATGAGCCAGGCGTCACACAGGTGATTTGGGTCCAGGATAGCCTGCCGATGTTGGGTATATCTCGGCAAAACAATTCAGGATAAAGATTTTGTGAATTTTTATGGCATCTGGGTGGAAGTAAGCCCGTCAGCTAAATGGGGTGGAATTTCCGCATCGGATGAGGAGCTTTATAGTTATACAGATCCAAACCCAGCCAATAACAAGAAGCACTTCACGAATGCTGAGGATACCCCAATCATGAAGTAACCTTCGGTTGCTTCTGAAGGAGAATGCTGATGAAAAAACCTACCTTGATGTGGCTTGCCCTGGTGATGGTTGCCCTGCTCCTCGGCGGGTGCCATCCTCCCAATTACAATCCCCCCGGCGGCGGCAACGCAGCGGTGTGGATCGAATTCCCCGCCGACGGGCAGATTCTACCCAATCAGGTGGTCCCCTTCGTGGTCTATGCCACCGATGATGGCGGCGTTGCAGGCATCCGCCTGGAGATAAACGGTATGTCCTTGCCCGTGCAGGCGCCCACCCGGTTGAGTCCGGATGGCTACATGGTGCGCCTGGATCAGACCTGGCAGCCGCTGCCACCTGTTGAGGGGCAAATATACCCTGACAGCTTCGACCTACGGCGCATCTGCATCCATCACTTTCTGCATTGTCTCTTGCCAGGCCGTGGCGAAAGTCGAAACCGGGTCAAACCAAAGCGAGCCATACATTGCAATAACGCCCACCGCCACGCTGCCCTTCATCACCCTGCAGCCGGATATGCTAACCGGCACACCCACCACGACCTCTGTCGAGTTCTGGGTTGCACCGCCCTATGTCAATGCTGGCGCGTGTACTACCCTCAACTGGAATGTTTCTGGTGATTTTCAGGCAATTTACTACGAAGGCACTCTGGTAAACGCCAGCGGAAACCGCACGGAATGCCCGCAAGAAAGCCGCAACTATCAACTACAAGTCGTTGGAGTGGATGGCAGCACTACAGAGTATTGGGCCTCCGTGGAAGTTTATCAGGCCGACGAGCCGACGACGATCCGCATGCGCACGCAGTCGCCAACCAAAACGCCCACCGCCACTGTACCCCCGCTGACGCCTGCCGATACTTCCGGGCCAACGATCAACTGGACGAACCTGGTTTTTGAAGATTGTAAATTCTTCGGCCAGGCCGGTATCAGCGATACCTCCGGCGTGAATTGGGCGCAACTCTACTTCAACAAGAACGGCGCAGGCTGGCAGTCGGTGTGGATGAGCGAAATCTCGGCGGATTTCTGGCAGTCCGAAGTCGGCATCGACTTGGGCGACGGCCTCGGCACACCCATCGGCAGCCTCGAATACTACATCATCGCCAGCGATAGCCTGGGCAACCAGAGCGAGTCCAGCACATCGACGTATGATTACACCAGTTGCGGCGGATAAATCTTCTCTCCCCCCACCCCCTTTCCCAGAATTGGGAAAGGGGGTGGGGGAGGGCGAGCTACCATGAGGAAGCTAGGAATGCAGAAATATTTTTTCTTGGTTTCCTGGCTTCCTCTCAGATCAGCCAAGATGCTCTATTGACCATTACAAAAAGGTGAAACAACTATGAAACTCTTCGGCAAGAAACAACCCCAGGGGCCGGCTCAACCACCCCAGGAGGTCGTTGCCAGGCTGATGGCCCTCAACCGCCCATCAGCCCCCTATCAAATCGTTGACGGCCAGTCCGAGGGCGTAGACCTGATCGCCGAGTGGAAGATCGTCGATGCCCAATGGTACGAGATCTTTTCCAAAGCCGGTTTGGAGAAAGTCTTTCGAATCTACCTGAAGCTCGACTCCGAGAAGCGTGAAGTGAGCACCAAAGACCACGAATATACCATCGAGTGGAGGGCGGGGGTGCCCTCGCTCTCGCTGGCGGTCAGCAGTTTCCAGGGGCAGAGTTCCTCGGTCGAGTTCGGCACGGCTTATGCTTTTACAGAAGAACTCAAACCCGGTCAGGTGTACAAATACCGTTTCAGCACCAACGAGATCAAGAAACCAATCAAAGAGGCGGTCGCCGCCTGTGGTTGGGCGTATAAAGGCGTTGCCTTTGGAAAGCTCTAGCAGCTTGTCGGAGAAAGGATCATTGGACACAGATTTACAGGATTTACACAGATCCTTGGGTGATTCAAGCCTGAAAATCCGTATTTATCTGTGAAAATCTGTGTCCAATAACTAAAATTCCGGTCTCTCCGACAGGCTGCTAGGGCAGCTTGTTTGCGTTTTTTCAAAAATAAAGAAGTCGATATTTACCATCCCTGAAACAGAGATGGTAAAAGAGAACAACAATGAACAGATTTGATTGGCGATTTCTCTTTTCGATCATCTGGCTGCCACTGCTGGGATGGCTGGTGGCGGTGGGCTTGGGTAAATACGGCTTCTTCGTCATGCGCGACGACCAGATGCTTTCCAGCGGTTATATTGTTTTCGATGCGTTTGTGTTCCCATAACCCAATGATGCTCCAAAGGCCTGAAAGGCAGGCACTATGCCCTGCTGCGCACCGACCAACATGGCTGGATTCATATCGCCACGGATGGACAACGCATGTGGGTAGTCATTGAAGATTTTAAAAGGGGATGACTCGAACAATCAGCTAACCGAATGCAACGGTTATGGCAAATGGTGCGACCCTGGAACTACCAACAGGTAAAATCCTGGCCCAGCGCTGGTTTCGTTAATCGGCATCCAACCGCCTGCACCGTCATACAGGTTGGCGTCATAACGCAGCAGTTGCATACCGAAAGGTTCCGTCAGGCTCGTTTGACCTTGCAGGATCGTCATTCCCAACACGAAGGTGTCGCCGTACCATAACATCCCCGGCAGCGCTGATTGTTCCAATTCAGCGATCGTCACATCTCCGGCGCAGCGCATCCCCAAAATATCTAACGGCTCGGGACAAGATGCCGAAGGTCGCAATGCCAACACCAGCGAACCGCTAAGATTTGTCTCCGCTGATGCCTTCCCATTCGCCAGCGTGGTCGCCAACTCCTGCCAGGACGTCCCATTCCATGCCAGGATAACAATTTGTTGGCTATCCCCCTCGATAGAAATATCGAAGGCTACAGTTGCCGTTCCGCCTGCCGGTAAACTCAACATCATTCCACTGAGGTACACTAAATCTTGCGGCAGCGAGCCCGACAAGCCCCAACTCGGCAACCAAACTAAACCTGCATTACCACCGTTGCAATCTATTTGTGCGAATGCGCTCAACTGCGCCAGCATTGCCCCCCCGCATGAACCACTTTGTCCGCGTATTGCAAGCACATACAAGCCAGTTCGGTTGCTAATGGTTTCAGCCTGGCCATAACCTAAAATTGTCGGCATTTCAATCCATTCGGCACGCGTCTCGTCGTAGAACAAGATCACGACCGACTGACTGCTCATCCAGCTTGGGATCACAAAGCTAACCAACATGCTTTCCGGCGACTCTGTCAGATCTCGGCCCTCATCGAGTACCGTCAAATGCAGTGCAGCGACGAAACCCAGGTTCTCCGGCAACATACCCGGTAGATCAACAAAGTGAATACTCGTCAGGGAAGCGGCACTGGCGCTGCTGCATCCAAAATAAACTTGATGTCCTTCTGGCAGTCGAAGGATCACCCCAACAAATGGGCCACAAGCCAGTTCGCTCAACTGGCCACTGATCACAGGCACCACCAAGACTTGCCCAACCGTCAAAGGCACTAGTGCCAGCTTGCTTCTACGTAATACGGCTCCGCCTATTGGAAATACAGCTCCACCTATCGGTGCGTTCGGCCCCAGAGTAGTCGGCAGGGTTAAGAAGATCATCGATTCAATATCATTCAGCGGCACACTATAACCGGCACCGTAGGCAATATAGCTTATATCCCAACCATTACCGCCGTAGAGGACATTGTTACTGCCGCTGCCCGTGTAAAGGCTATCATCACCATCTTCGCCGTAAAGGGTGTCATTACCTGGGCCGCCATCCAGCATATTGCTCTTGGCATTGCCGCGCAATTCGTCGTCGCCTTGGCCGCCGATCGCATTTTCAAAGCTGGTCAGGCCGCTCAACGCGCCTGTGGCCGAACCATTGGCCAGATTGACCAGTACGCCATTGACGAAGGCCGCATAGCTGATGGTGTCATTGCCGCTTTTGCCATCGATGCTGCCCTTGAGGGTGATGCCATTCTCCAGGGTGAAGGTGTCATCAAATGAGCTACCATTCAGGTTTTCAACGTCGATGAAGCTCAAGGTCGGGTTGACCTTGTACGTGCTCCAGCTTGAGGTGATCGTCCAGGCACCGGCGATATCTAATGAATAGAGTGAATCGGTGGCGCTCGAACCCATGATGCGGGTGATATTCTGGAAACCGCCGCTGAGGCTGCTCTCACGGCCATTGACGCCGACCTGAGAACCAAAGCTGGTCAGGATGAAGTTGCGCGAGGAGGTATAGGCACTGAAATCCAGGGTGTTATCACCGCTGCCGCCATCGATACCGCCGTTGAGTGTGGCCGCGTCCATCAAGTGGAAGCTGTCATCGCCAGCCCCGCCATTCAATGGATAGCTGACCGCGCCACTCAGCGTGAAATCATCGGCCTGCGTACCGCCATTCAGCGTCTCAAAGCCGCTGAAGTTAAGTGTCTGCCCACTGGAAGTATAGCTGTCCGTGCCATCCAGGTTCCAACTGGCTGCCGCATTCTGACCGGTCAGGCTATCGCTAGCGCTGCCACCCATCAAGGTCTGGATATTGGTAAAGCCGCCGCCAATGTTGGTCTGTGTACCTGCAAAGCCGCTAATGCTGCCTGTGCCGGTTAGATTGAAGGCCAAGGCAGTTATGTAATGATTGAAATCAAGGGTATTGTCCCCGCCCTGACCATCAATCACGCCCGTGATCGTGGCGCCGTTCTGGAAGGTAAAATGATCATCCCCGCCGCCACCATATAGGCTAACCGTGTGCGTGCTGGTGACATTGAAGGTATCGGCAGCCGCGCTACCAAGAACACGTTCGACATGGTCGCCGTTATGAATAATGCTATTGATGCCTTCGGTCACAGTGATGCTGCCCAGGGTGACTGTCATCGGGTTGGCGACCGCTGAGAAGTCCAGGCTATCTGTGCCACCGCCCGCCGTTTCGATCACGGTGTCTACGCCCCAGCCATTATCAAAGAAATAGGTATCATTACCAGTGCCGCCGGTCAAAGT
>CALCSH010000328.1 GCA_937893815.1 uncultured Anaerolineae bacterium
TTCACCACTGTGCGACCAATCTGGTGCGATGTTGGCACATCCCCGCGTGCTCATGGCGCGGGCCTCTTCACCCGTGGCGAAACCCAGGTGATGACATTGGCTACCCTCGGCACGCCACGCGATGCTCAAATGATGGACAATCTCACACCGATTGATACCAAGCGCTATATCCATCACTATAATTTCCCGCCCTTCTCCACTGGCGAAGTTCGCTTCCTGCGCGGCACCTCACGGCGCGAGACCGGGCATGGCGCTCTAGCCGAACGCGCCCTCATCCCTGTGATCCCCTCTGAAAAAGAATTCCCCTACACCCTGCGCCTGGTTTCCGAAGTGCTGGCCTCCAACGGCTCATCTTCGATGGCCTCGGTCTGCGGCTCCACGCTGGCTCTGTTGGATACTGGCGTGCCGATTAAGGCCCCTGTGGCTGGTGTGGCGATGGGATTGGTCAAGGAAGGCGATCGCTATGTCATTCTGACCGATATTCAGGGCATGGAAGATCATCTTGGCGATATGGACTTCAAGGTGGCCGGTACCGATGAAGGTATTACTGCCTTACAGATGGATATCAAAATCAAGGGTCTGACGACCGAGTTGATGGCCGAAGCCCTGGAACAGGCCAAAGCTGGACGCGCCCATATCATGGGCAAAATGATGGAAGTTATCTCTGCGCCCCGTGCCGAATTGAAACCGCATGTGCCGCGTATTGAAACCATCCAGATTCCGGAAAGCAAAATTGGCGCGGTGATTGGCCCAGGTGGTAAAGTCATCCGTGGCATTCAGGAAGCAACCGGTGTGCAGATTGACATTCAGGAAGATGGTACTGTCTTTATCGCTTCTGCGGATGCCGAAGGCGCACGCAAGGCGCGCGAGACCATCATCGGTCTCACCGAGACACCCGAAGTTGGCCGTATCTATACCGGAAAAGTGACCGGTATCAAAGATTTTGGCGCTTTTGTTGAAATCACCCCCGGCACAGATGGCTTGGTACACATCTCGCAGTTGGATACCACCCGCGTCAGCAGCGTTGAAGATGTTGTCACCAATGGTGATGAAATTACCGTGATGGTGACGGAAATTAATCCCCGTTCTGGTAAAATTCGCCTTTCCCGCCGAGCCGTGCTCGAAGGCTGGACAGTGGAAGAAGCCATTGCCAACGACCGCCCCAGCGGCGGTGAAAACAAACGTTCTTCGTCAAGACGAGAAGGTGGCGATCGCCGCCCGAGACGATAATTTCGTCAACAAGTACAATGTTGAAAAGGTGCGTGGTTTCGCCACGCGCCTTTTTTGATTCGATGCAACCATTTGATCGGATCTGCATCCAATTAAATATCGGAATGGGTCTCTGGGGTTTCTCATGGCAGTTCCTAAAGACCCTTTAGAATAATTTCGACCTATTCTGATTTGATTGGTAAAATTGGGTACGTTCATGTGTCGGATACCCATGTAATGAGTATCCGAAGAATGCGGCCTGATGAAAATGCTGTGGAAACGAAGTGATGCGCTTGCAATACTCACTTCCTAATCCACACTTTCATCGTAGTTGCTCAGATTCGAACGGAATGATGCCGAAAAAAGTGGTGTTCAAAGGGGGTGCAGTCATCCAGGTACACTCCTTTTTTTGAATTTTCACTGCGAAGAGGGTATTCTGAGAAGATGCCTTCGATCTCTGTGAATGCATCTTTCTGAATTGTACATACATCGTTGGAAAGAGGAAAAATGGAAGAAAAAAAAATACACAAAATGCTCATCATAGGTTCTGGCCCTGCTGGCCTGGCTGGCGCTTTGTATGCCTCCCGCGCCAATTTGGAACCTGTGATTTTCACGGGCATGCAGTTGGGTGGGCAGGTTTCCACAACCCATATTGTTGAGAATTATCCTGGATTCCCTGAAGGGATCGGCGGCCCGGAATTGGTGGATGCTTTCCAGAAGCAAGCCGAGCGTTTTGGCACGCACGTTGAATTTGATCAGGCCACCGATATTGACTTCTCTGAACGACCCTTTAAAGTCACCACATACAGTGGCGACTATTTTGCAGAAACGTTATTGCTCAGCACTGGCGCGAACTCCCGCACATTGGATATTCCCGGTGAAGTTGAATATACCGGGCGTGGTGTCTCGTATTGCGCCACCTGTGATGGACATTTCTTCCAGGGCAAGGATGTGATGGTAGTCGGCGGCGGCGATAGTGCTCTGGAAGAAGGCCTTTTCCTGACGCGCTTTGCAAAATCTGTCACGATCGTGCATCGGCGTGCTGAATTGCGCGCCGGAAAACTGCTGCAAGATCGCGCCTTCAATGATCCAAAAGTGAGCTTCATCTGGGATAGCACGTTGACAGAGATTGTTGGCGAAGGTATTGTGCAGAACGTCAAAGTTCAGAATCTGAAAACAGGCGAAGAGCGCGAAATGCCCACCGATGGTGTCTTTATCTTTATCGGCCACATTCCCAACACCGAGCTTTATTTGGGTAAGCTGGAGATGGATGATCAGGGATATGTCGTCATCGACAAGTATATGCAAACCAGTATCCCCGGCGTTTACGCGGCTGGAGAAGTGGCTGATTCCCATTTTCGGCAGGTGATCACCTCCGCAGGAATGGGCGCCGCTGCCGCCATGCAAGCGATTCATTTTCTTGAGAATCAGATCCAATAGGTAGGTTTCTCCCTGATAATATTTTGTCAGGGGGCTTTTTCGTAAAGTTGCCGATTGAATATGCCCATTGATGGATTGTGCGATTCAACGGCAAAAATCAAGTGATCAATGCTACTTGGGTTCGTCGTGTAAGTGAGTAAAATGATCCGGGTAGCGAGAAAAATTTCAATTTTTACACTTCAAGGAGTTATCCGATGGACAAGAAAGTAACGATTGTTGGCGCAGGCATGACCGGCTCGACCACCGCACATTGGCTGGCTGATAAAGAGATTGCAGATTTGGTATTGGTGGATGTAGTTGATGGGATGCCGCAAGGCAAAGCATTGGACATGCAAGAAGCCATGCCAATCATTGGTAAAGATGTAACCATCACTGGCACGAACGATTACGGCCCCACCGCTGGCTCAGATATTATTGTAATTACGGCGGGTTTGCCGCGCAAACCGGGTATGAGCCGTGATGATCTGTTAGCCGCAAATACTGCCATTGTGAGCAAAGTCGCTGAAGAAACAATCAAGCTCTCTCCCGATGCGATTTATATCGTTCTCACCAACCCGCTGGACGTGATGACCTACCTGACCTGGAAGAAAACTGGCATTCCTGCCAACCGCGTGATTGGTCAGGCGGGCGTGCTCGATTCCGCTCGTATGCGCGCTTTTGTGGCGATGGAATTGGGTGTTAGCGTTGAGAATATTAATTGCTACGTGCTGGGTGGCCATGGCGATTCGATGGTGCCGCTGACACGTCACTCGAATGTTGCTGGTGTGCCGCTCAACAAAACCATGTCCAAGGAACGCCTGGACGCAATTGTTGACCGTACACGCAAGGGCGGCGGTGAAATTGTCAGTCTGCTCAAACAGGGCAGCGCTTTTTACGCCCCGGCGGCTGGTGTTGCTCAGATGGCCGAAGCCATCCTGAAAGATAAACAACTTATTGTTCCCGCCGCAGTTTATATGCAGGGTGAATATGGCCTCAAGGATATTTACTTTGGCGCTGCCGCTCAACTGGGCGCCAATGGCGTTGAAAAAATCATCGAATACGAACTCAACGACGACGAACTTGCCGAACTTCAAAAATCGGCACAAGGTGTTGCCAAAAATATCGCAGCCTTAGGTCTGTAAAATCAACTTTTTCGGGCTTTCTATCTCCATGCTCGAAGACATCAAAATTAGTTTATTCGTAGAAAGGAATACAATGATTCTAAAAGATAAAATCGCCGCTCAACTCCCCGAATGGCGCGAGCGTGTTCGTAAACTGGTCAGCGAAAATGGTGACGTGGTAGTCGATCAGATTACTGTGAAGCAGATTTATGGCGGTATGCGTAGCGCCAAAGTTCTCGTTACGGATATTTCGTACGTGGACCCCAATGAGGGTATCCGTTTTCGGGGACATACCATCCCTGAATTGTTGAAACTGCTCCCAGCGGCTGAAGGCTCAAAGTTCCCCCTGGCTGGAGGATTATTCTATTTGCTGCTGGTTGGTGAAGTCCCCAGCTTTGAACAAGCCATGGAAGTTGAAAACGCCTGGAAAGCGCGCAGTGGCATTCCGCCCTTCGTTTTCGAAACCTTGCGAGCCATGCCAGAAGATACGCATCCCATGACCATGTTTTCGCAGGCAATTGTGTCCTTGCAGCATGAGTCTGTTTTTGCTCGCCGTTATCAAGAAGGTATGCAGCGAGAAGATTATTGGGAAGCTTCGTTGGCCGACGCGCTCAATCTGACGGCGAAACTCCCGGCGATAGCAGCCTATATCTACAATCTTAAATATGGCGATGGCGGCTTCATTTCTCCTGACCCCGATTTGGATTGGGGAGCCAATTTTGCCCATATGATCGGTTTTAACGATCCGGAATACATGGAGCTTTCCCGTTTGTATTTCTTCTTGCACTCCGATCACGAAAGCGGCAACGTCAGCGCCCACACGACCCATCTGGTAGGATCATCCCTCTCGGATGTGTACTACGCTTGTGCCGCGGGTATCAACGGCTTAGCTGGCCCTTTGCACGGTTTGGCGAATCAAGAAAGTTTGCGCTGGGTGTTGGATCTGCGAGAGACGTTTGGCCGAAACCCCAGCAAAGAAGAACTTGAAAAATTTGCATGGGATACATTGAATTCAGGTCAGGTGATTCCAGGATACGGGCACGCTGTTCTGCGCCTTCCCGATCCACGCTACACCGCCCAGCTTGAGTTTGGCCGTGAATATATGCCTAAAGATGAAATTTTCCAACTCATCGAAGATCTGTACACTGTTGTTCCCAAAGTTTTGCAGGAGCTTGGCAAAGTCAAGAACCCCTGGCCCAATGTGGACGCCATCAGCGGGACCCTGCAATACCACTACGGCATGCGCGAGTTAGACTTCTATACGGTTCTCTTCGGCGTCAGCCGCATTCTGGGTGTGACAGCAAATCTGGTTTGGGCACGTGCTCTGGGTCAACCCCTGGAACGCCCGAAATCCCTTACTACGAAGATGCTCGAAGACATCGTTGCTAAGGCGAAGTAAAAATCTCGCCATAAATTTTAGATAAAAAAAGAGCCGGTGCTTGCACCGGCTCTTTTTCCGTTATGGGGTTGGCGTTATCGCTGCGCCTGCTTCGCCTGTCCAGGTGAAAACCCGGGTTTGACTTATGGCTCCAGCAGATGCCCATATCGGAGCGCCATTATCATCACTGCCGACCTGACGCACCGGCATGACCCACCAACGGTACACATGCGGTTCGTTAGCGCTTGCTCGGAAAGATGCCGGAACAATAAATTTTGTATCTTCAACATAGCGCACTAATTTTCGCGCCTGGCCTTCAGTCACATCTTCGATTGTGATGGCATAGGCTTCATTATCGCGCAAGGTGCCTACGGCAGCCCATTGCAGGGTGACAATATCATCATCCAGGTTAAAGTGTGCTCCATCGGGTGGTAGTAACAGGTTCGGGGCGGGATAAGGGGGTGGTGCTGTGGGGGTAGGCGTCGGCCCGGGGGTGGCGGCCCGCTCGCATAATGGAATGATCAAACTCAAACCAGAATAGACGGTGTTATTGACCATCCCGTTGAATTCTTTTATTGCATCCATCGGGACTGCGTAATTGGTCGAAATGCTGCTCAGGGTGTCATTCTCTTGCACGGTGTAGACAATTTTTTCGCAGGCCGCAATTGTGGCATCCAGGCCGCTAAGGGTGGCCGTGGGGAAAGG
>CALCSH010000329.1 GCA_937893815.1 uncultured Anaerolineae bacterium
CCACCCCCATATATTCCGGCGGATATCTCCGTCATCGGCTTTTTGCAGTAGAGTCTTTATTGGTAAATTTACCAAAACGAACAAGGCTTCTGGAATTTTTTGTGCATACCCCAAAATATGACTATTGCCACGCGAAGTGCCAAAGTGCCAGAACTATAAAAGAGAAGTGAAGCCGCATTATGACTCTGTCGATAGAAAAAGCAATTACTCGCATTCCACAATGGACTAACACTTCAGATCTAAAAATATCCCCACTCACTGGTGGCATAACCAATGAAAATTTCCGCATAGAAGTGAACGGGGATGTTTTTGTTCTTCGCATCCCGGGAGTCGATACCGAATTATTGGGTATTGTTCGCTCAACCGAATGTGCCGTTAGTCAGGCTGCCGGGGAAATTGGCATTGGCCCCGAAGTTTTTTATATCATCGAACCGGAGGGATACCTTGTCACGAGATTCATAGAGGGCCGACAACCCTCACCTGATGAACTCGGTCAATCTAAAAATATCAGCCGAGTCGCTGATGCCATCCGACGGGTTCATCAAATGGCACCAATTTCTGCAACATTCTCTCCATTCCGCGTAGTTGAAGATTCGGCCGAAATTGCCCGTCAATACAAGGTTGGCTTTCCCGATAATTTTGACTGGCTTATCGAGCAAATGAACGCTGCTGAAACTGCTCTGCTAAAGTCCCCTTTTACCCCCAGGATATGCCATAACGATTTACTTAACGCAAATTTCCTTGATGATGGTCAAATCCGAATATTGGATTGGGAATATGCTGGAATGGGCGACCCGGTTTTTGATCTGGCAAATTTTTCTTCCCACCATGAATTCACAGATGAACAAGACCGTTTATTGCTGGCCGGTTATTTTGGCGAAGTCACCGCGAAAAACTGGGCGCGGATTAAGTTGTTGAAGCTCATTTCCGATTTCCGTGAGGCCATGTGGGCAATGGTACAAATTGGTATCTCGAAACTTGATTTCAACTTTCGTGGTTATGCCGATACGTTTTTTGCTCGCACAACGCAAGGGATGCAGAATCCGATGTGGCAACAATGGCTCAATGACGCCAGTTCTGATGGAAAAATACCTATGTCATAGATTTTAAATATATACAACAAACCAAACGAAGTCGTATTCAAAACTCTCCATTGGTTACGGTGCAACAAAAAGCAGCATCCAAAAGTTACCGTAGAACTAAAATATGAACAACCTATATGAATTAGGAGAACACCATGTCAATTGCAACTGCAAGAGAAATGATGCTAGAAGCCGCCGAAGGTAAATATGCCGTTGGAGCTTTCAACATCACAAACCTGATCCAAATGGAAGCCGTTGTCGAGGCTGCCATCGAGAAGAAAGCCCCCCTTATTATTCAGGCTTCCGTCACACCCTCCCAATTTCTGGGGCAAGATGTGCTGGTGGCTATATATCGAACATTAGCCGAATCGGCACCCATCCCGATCAGTTTGCACCTCGATCACAGCACCAGCGTGGACTATTGTAAAAAATGCGCAGATGCCGGTTACACCAACATTATGATTGATGCATCTAAACAAGCATACGAGGAAAATATTCGCCAAACCAAGGAAGTAGTCGATTACTGCCATGCATTGGGCGGCATCTCGGTTGAGGGCGAGTTGGGCACCGTTTCCGGCGTAGAAGATCAAGTTAAAGTGGCAGAAGATGAAGCCCAGCTTTGCAGCCCTCAGCAAGCCGTCGATTTTGTTGAACGCACCGGTGTCGATATTTTTGCTCCGGCAATCGGCACAGCCCACGGTGTTTACAAAACAAAAAATCCAAAAGTGGATTTTGAACGCCTGGGCAAAATCAACCAGATGCTCAATGGTGATGGCATCAAAACACCCCTGGTTGTACATGGCGGTACCGGTCTAAGCAAAGAGTACGCGATCAAGCTGGTTGCAATGGGCGGCGCCAAATTCAATGTTTCAACTGAGCTGAAATATGCGCTTATCGATGCTACCTACAACTATATCTCCGCAAATCGGGATCAATATAATCCCGGGAAAATTGATGTTGCTGTCAAAGATGCCATTCGGCAATCTGTTTCAAAATGGATCGACATATTAGGAAGTGCCGGAAAGGCGTAAATCAAGGAGACTATCACAATGAAAGCAATTCAAGATTACTTCGTTCCCTGGGTCAAAGGCATCCCCATGTATGTTTCGGGGCATATTGAGTTGGCGTGGCGACAGCCTGAATTACACCGCATGATGTCCAACGAAAATCCGAATCCCCCATCCGCGAAGGTACAGGAAGCCATTCAAAAGTATGGCGCTATGGCCAACCGCTACCCAGACCAGGGCCTGGTTGTTCGCTCGAAAATCGCTGAAATCAACGGGCTAGATGGCCCTAAAAATGTAATGATTGGCAACGGGTCGAGCGAAGTTTTTGATAATATCTTCAGATGCTTCCTCCAGGTTGGTGAGGAGGTTATTCAACATACCCCGTGCTTCGGTATCTACAAATTGCGCTGCAATATCCTCGGTGGCAAACTTGTCTCTGTCCCGATGATTTACGCGGACAAAGAACTAAAATTCAATGTGGATGCAATTCTGGCGGCGATCACCGACAAAACCAAGATCATTGTTGTCGCCAATCCCAATAATCCATCTGGTAATTTTATGAACGCGGAAGATTTCGCCAAAATTGCCGAAACGGGCATCCCCTTCATTGTCGATGAAGCCTATGTTGAGTTTGCCGGTCTTGAAAAATCGCAGGTTGGGCTGATCAAAAAATACAAGAACGTACTTATCACACGCACACTCTCCAAAGCTTACGGGTTGGCTGGGATGCGCTTCGGATACGCGCTGGGGCACGAGGAAGTTATTGGTCAAATCTCGGCAGCATTGCTCCCGTGGAATGTAGGGACGATCCCGATGTGGGCTGCCTTGGCTGCGCTGGAAGACATTGAAGGGTTGACAGAGCGAGTGGAATTCAATAACCGCGAAGTAGCCTATATTGAAAATGCACTCAGCGATATCCCAGGTTTTATCGTTTTCCATTCCGCTGCCAATTACATCCTTTTCGACGGATCAGGCACCGGAAAAGCAGGCGACGATTTGGTGGCCTTTGTGCAAGAACGGGGCATTATTCTCCGCCCGCAATCCACCATGTATGGGCAAAACGGCTGGTGGCGGCTAACCCTGGGCACCCAAGAAGAAAATCGCATGGCCGTTGAAGCCATTCGTGCTTTTTATGCGTAGTTTGCTTGCACTAAACCGGGCTGGTACTCCTTTCTAGCCCGGTTTATCATAAGAGAGGAAAACTCAATGGCAAAAATAAAAGCAGTATTTTTTGATCAAGATGGCGTCATCATCGACACCGAACGTGACGGGCATCGGGTTGCCTTCAACCAGACTTTTCAGGATTTTGGCTACGATTTCGAGTGGGATGTGGCTTACTACCACGAACTATTGCAAGTAGCTGGCGGCAAAGAACGGATGAAGCATCATCTCAACACCAAAGGCTTTGGCGTTGAAATCAATCCCGAAGAAGTGGATGATCTCATCAAGCGAATGCATAAACATAAAACGGCTGCTTTCGTCAGTTTAATCGAAAGCGGACAATTGCCGTTGCGCCCTGGCGTAAAACGGTTGATGAAAGAAATCAATGATGCAGGCTTGTTGCTTGGAATTTGCACCACGTCGAATGAACGCGCTGCGCAGGCTGTTGTCAACGGAATGCTCAATGAAATCAAATTCGAGTTTGTTTTAGCAGGCGACATCGTCAGCAAAAAGAAACCGGATCCGGCCATTTATAACCTGGCCCTTGAAAAGTCTGGTCTAAAACCCGAAGAGTGCATAGTGATCGAGGATTCCCGCAATGGCGTGCTGGCTGCC
>CALCSH010000330.1 GCA_937893815.1 uncultured Anaerolineae bacterium
GAATTGAACCCATAACCTGCCGCTTACAAGGCGGCTGCTCTGCCGATTGAGCTACGTCGGCAAATAAATTAGAAAAGTACCACCCCAAAAGAGCGCGGGCATTATACCAGAGAGACATACCCACGGCAAGGTTCCACATAGCCGTAGATATGCAACGGGGTGCGAGTCTATCAGGATTCAAATCAATCGTCAATGCTGTCAGGAAAAATTGCGCGCCTGCCACATAAAATATAACCCCACTGATCCAGCTACCGCGGCATTGAGTGAATCGACATTCCCACGCATCGGCAGCTTCATCACGACATCGCAAGATTGACGCACCAGGCTGCGCATACCACTGGCCTCATTGCCCACCACTAATGCCACGGCACCGCTGAGATTGGTGGTTTCGATGGATTGCGATGTGGCCGCGCCTTCCAATCCGTATACCCAAATATTTTCAGATTTCAGGATTCCGATGGCTTGGGCAAGGTTGGCTTGTGCGACCAGAAGGTGCTCACTTGCCCCCGAGGATGTATTCACCACAGCCGGAGTGACGGTAGCTGTGTGGCGCAGCGGTAACACAATGCCATGCACGCCCACGGCTTCCGCCGTGCGTAGTAAAGCCCCCAGGTTATGCGTATCTTGCACAGCATCCAGTATTAAGATGAAGGGCGGTTGATTCAGCTCGTGCGCCCGATTGAGAATATCCAACAAGCTGACATAGGGGTAATTCCCAACTTCCAGGCATACACTCTGATGATTGTCGCCCAAAGCATCCAGGCGCTGGCGGGGGACAGACTCAATCGGAATGCCTTTTTGTTTGGCCATATCCAGCGCGTCTTTGAGATGACGCTTGTTATCGGCGTTTTCTGACACCCACAAACGAAAAAAATCTCTGCGGTTGGCCCGCAGAGATTCGTATACGGGGTTACGTCCTAGAATCCATTCGGTCATGTGATTTTAGCTGGCAATTCCGGAATAAGAGCGAGTGAAAGATATTCTTTCGCGCATCATTTCCAACGCCAGGTGGTGCCATCTTTGCCATCTTCAATGAGTACATTGAGTTCGAGCAGCCGGTCGCGCACCAGGTCGGATAAAGCCCATATTTTTTGTTGGCGTAATTCGGCGCGAATCTCCAGGAGGAGTTCCACAAAGGGGGCGGCCTCACCACCACTGGCCCGCGCGCGATCCAACTCTAGGCCCAGAATGTTGGTTAGTTCCAGCACCAAAGCCTGGGCGGGCTGCAATCCTTTGGGGTCCGTACCTTGATCTCTGGCCTGGTTAATGATTCGCACCAAATCGAAAACATGACCCAACGCGCCCGCGGAGTTAAAATCGTCATCCATAGCCTCGATGAAGTTCTGGCGGGTGAACTGAATTTGCTCCTGTAGAGATTCGGGGGCGGGTTGGTCGGCTCCGGGCTGCGCCGGGCGTAAGGCTGAGCGCAAACGATCGAGGGCGCGCTCGGCATGCCCAATGGTTTCGTCGTTGAATTTGAGCGGGCTGCGATAACTGGAAGTGAGCACCAGCAAACGCAATACATCGGCATCGTGCTCGGCCAAAAAATCTTCAATCGTGACCAGATTGCCCAACGATTTCGACATTTTTTCGCCGGAGAGCTGCAACATGCCATTGTGCATCCAGTAGCGGGCGAAGGGTTTTCCGGTAAAGCTTTCGGTTTGGGCGATTTCGTTTTCGTGATGCGGGAAGATGAGATCGTTGCCACCGCCGTGGATATCAATTTGCTCGCCCAGGTGGTGGAGATTCATGGCCGAACATTCGATATGCCATCCGGGGCGTCCCTGCCCCCAGGGACTCTCCCAGGCAGGCTCCCCCGGCTTGGAGGCTTTCCACAGGGCGAAATCCATTGGGGTTTCTTTGCGCTCATCGACATCAATGCGAAATCCCGATTGCATGTCTTCGAGTTTGCGCCCGGAGAGTTTACCGTAGTCGTTATCGCTGCTGACCAAGAAATAGACATCGCCTTCGGATTCGTAGGCGTGCCCCTTTTCGATTAATCCCCGCACCATGTGGATGATTTGATCAATTTCTTGGGTGGCACGTGGATAAACTGTGGCAGGCAATATATTTAATTCGTCGAGATGCTGACGGAACTCCATAATGTAGCGTTCGGCGAGTTCAAAGGGGTCGATACCCTCAAGGTTGGCGCGCTGGATGATTTTATCGTCTACATCAGTGTAGTTCATGGCGTGTTGAACTTGGTAGCCGTGGTATTCGAGATAGCGGCGGAGAATATCAAAAACCAGCACCGACATGGCATGACCTACATGTGCTTTATCATAAACGGTAGGCCCACAGACATACATCGAAACCTGGTTTGGCAGTAAGGTTTCAAATTCTTCTTTTTGGCGCGTGAGTGTGTTATAGATTTTTATCGTCATCGAGATTTGCTCTCCGTACGGGCAAAGATCATGCGTCCTGCGGCTGTTTGCAGCACCTTGGTGACGGTGACATAGGTTTCTTTATGGAGACGGGTACTGCCATCTTCCACAACGACCATTGTGCCGTCATCGAGGTAGCCAACACCCTGCCCTATTTCTTTGCCTTCTTGAATAATATCTACCTTAAGCGATTCGCCGGGCAGTAGTACCGCTTTTACAGCATTTGCCAACTCGTTGACATTGAGTACCGGCACACCCTGAAGCTCAGCGATGCGGTTGAGATTGTAATCGTTGGTGAGTACAGGACATTTCAGTTGTCGCGCCAGAATGACCAATTTGTCATCGACTTCGCGCGTGCCTTCTACATCGATATCGCTAATTTGCACGGGGACGGTGGGTTCTTCCTGCAATTGAGAGAGAACTTCCATGCCACGCCGACCGCGTTGGCGGCGCAGACTGTCGGCGGAATCAGCAATATATTGCAATTCGTTGAGTACAAAGCGCGGGATCAAGAGCGTCCCTGCGAGGAAACCCGTTCGGGCAATATCGGCAATGCGGCCATCAATGATGACACTGGTATCCACCAGTATTTTTCGCCCGGTCATTTCTTCATCGCCTTCTTCGTTGGAGCGGCGGCGTGGCAAATGATCGCGAAAAACCGCGAAGATGTCATTTTGTCGCATTACGAAAACAGCCACGCCAAAGTAGCTCACGATCATCACGCCAATGAAGGGCAATACTTCGCCGAAAGGTGGCGGCAGCAACGAAAGCGGAAATGCCAGCAGGGCGGCAATGATCAGACCCACGATTAGGCCGATCAGGCTGGCGGCCAAAGTTTGAGCATCCACACGAGCCAGAAGCGCACGCAGGGCGCGCACCGGGCGGGTTGTCAGGTAGGGTGTCAGCACCAATCCTGCCAAAACGCCCAACATACTCAAAACGGAGATATAAATGATCCGTGGTTCTGGAAATAAACTTTCCCCCAACGATGTGCCCATATATGCGGCAAAAGTACCCAAAACAAGCATCCCAATAATTCGCACAACAAAATCTGAACTCATAATAACTCCTAAAAAATAGTCCATAAAAACAAAAAAGGCGCCAAATTCATCAGCGCCAATAAACCCCAAACAAAAAAAAGGGGGAGCGAAAGCTCCGGACCCGCAATAGAAAATAATAAAGGAATAATACCGTTTGATCTGTAAGGCAGCTTAAACGAATCCGGAAGTGGTACGCCTACTGCGCTGATTATCAAATATAAGAAGGATAATAGCACGCCGTAATTAGAACGTCAACTCCCGGAGGTTATCTGCTTGGGCCGCGCATCTAGCTTGACAATCCATTCTGATACGTGTAAAATCTGGCCTGCATTTGGAAAAATGCGTTTTGACATTGATGCCGAGATAGCTCAGTTGGTAGAGCACGCGACTGAAAATTGCGGTGTCGACAGTTCGATCCTGTCTCTCGGCACTCAGTCAAAAT
>CALCSH010000331.1 GCA_937893815.1 uncultured Anaerolineae bacterium
GTGCCGATGGTGCCTCCAAGATTCGAAATGTTGGGCAAATTGACCGGGGGTATGAACGCATTGAAGAAAAATTGCGCGCGCTGGGAGCCGATATTCTGCGCGAATCGACATAAAACAAAAAGGGTGTCGGAAGCAATTTTGCTCCCGGCACCCTTTTCAGTTTTCGGTTTTTGTACGCGTTTATTTGGCAGCCTGATTGGCGACCACATTCAAAAATTGCTCAAGCACGTTGCGCAACATCGGTTCAGGCATGGCGCCAACCTGCTGATGTA
Organism: uncultured Anaerolineae bacterium; assembly: GCA_937893815.1. GTDB lineage: Bacteria > Chloroflexota > Anaerolineae > Anaerolineales > UBA11858 > NIOZ-UU35. The sequence continues at coordinate 273 of CALCSH010000331.1, forward strand.
CCACTTTTCCACCGGCAACGAAGAGCATGGTGGGAATTCCCTGCACGCCAAACTTCATCGCCCATTCAGGGTTTTCATCGGTATTAACCTTGGCGACAATGATTTTACCTACGTATTCTTTGGCAAGTTTGTCCAAAATTGGTGCAACCATACGGCACGGCCCACACCAGGGTGCCCAAAAATCAACCACAACGGGCAATTCAGATTGTATAACACTCTTTTCAAAAGCAGCATCATTTACATGGATCGGTTCGTTTATCATCATATCCTCCTAAAATGGGGTTATTTTATCATTTCGATATTCGCCAGCCAGGCGGGCAAATTCGGGTCTCTGGGAATTACCCGTGGTAGGTATCCGTATTTTGGGGGTTTCTCACGGCAGTTCCCAAAGAGCCGCAAATTCAGCATATAGTATGGTTAGATGCAAAAGATCAGATTACGTTACAAACCAATTTACTCATCGGCATCTTCACCGGGGGCCAGCACACGGTAGGCTGAGGTAATTTGTGCCGTCTTACCCAGCATCGCGCTTGCCGAACAATATTTTTCTTCGGATAATTTGATCGCTTGTTGAATCGCTTTTTCGCTCAAACCCTCTCCCCACAGGAGATATTCAATCATTATTTCTGTGTATACTTTGGGGTTTTCATCTGCTCGTTTTCCGCGTACCCTCACCTGTAGATCGTCCAAAGGTTGGCGTTTCTTCCCTAATATCAAGGCGACATCAACACCGGTGCATCCGGCCAAACCTGCCAGGAGCAACTCCATCGGGGAAATTCCTGGCTGCCCATCCAATTCCCCCATTTGAACGCTGCCACCTGTTGCATTCTTACCGATAAATGTGGCATCGCCGCGCCATTCCGCGACAACTTCTTTCCACACAGCACTCATAAACTCGACTCCTATAACCGCACGGCGTTTTACCGTATTTATCTGTGACGAAACCCGACAGAAATATGATGTTCAATGTGGTATTCCAACGGCTCACGAACGGGGGAAGTATAGCATGTCAAAGTGCAATTGTCAGGTATAATCGCCCACATGAAATTTGATTTCGCAACCCATCAAATTGGCGAGTATCAGGTCGTAACTCAGGTGTATGAGGGGCCGCTTGATTTATTACTCCAACTGATTGAACAGGCGGAGCTTGATATCACAAAATTGGCCCTGGCGCAGGTGACAGACCAATACCTGGGGTATATTCGCTCGATGCCGGAAAAGATACCCGAAGAAGTTTCCGCCTTTTTAGTAATCGCAGCCAAATTATTGCAAATCAAGTCCGAAGCATTGTTGCCTCGCCCACCCGTGCGCGAGGAGGGCGAGGACGATCCTGGCGAAGCCCTAGCCCGCCAACTCTTAGCGTACAAACGCTATAAAGAAATCGCTGATATTCTTGACACGCGCGCTTCAGCCGGATTGCGCACCTATTTGCGTCTGGCTGCACCTCCCAAACTTCCTGAACGCGCCGATTTTGGTGATTTTAGTTTACAAGATCTCTTCAATCTCGCTCTGGATGTCTTTCGCCAGATTGATAACCGCACGCCACTGGCTACGGTGGTCTCTGCGCCGCGGGTGACAATTCGGGAGAAAATTAGCCATATCGTCCAGATTATGAAACGTGGCCAGCGAGTCACGTTCAGCCAAATTTTGGAGGGGAAACGATCTCGTCTAGATGTCGTGGTTACCTTTTTGGCGATGCTGGAACTCGTCAAACGACACTTTGTCAATGCCAGCCAGGAAACACTCTTCAGCGAGATATCGATTGAACCTTCCAACGAATGGAATGATGAATTGGTATTTGATCTGGAATTTGGTGAATAACTTGACGTACAGGGGAAATGCGATCACGTCCACATTTCGGGTTTTTAAAATTCTTCCAAGAGTGGGTCATTAGCCTCAGGCTTCATGCCTGCACTCATTAATTGGGCACGCAGCTTTTTGATGACTTTCTTCAATTCTGCCATGCGCACTTCTCTCCCCGCCATTAAATTAACGAGTTGTTGTAACTCTTCCGTACGCTCCGAGACGCGTTTCTCCAGATTTGTGGAATGTTGCTGTGCAGACTCGTATAAGCGCGCGTTTTCAAGTGCAATCGCCGCCTGATTCGCAAACGCTAATCCAAGATTCGCATCATCTTCGGTGTAGATATTCGGGTGGCGACTATCGACGGAAATATGCCCGATGAGTGTATCGCGCGCGATCAACGGAATCAACATCCAGCCGCGAATATAATCCACATTGCCCCATACCTGGAAACGCGGCTCTTCTTGGACATCTGCAACTACCAGGGGATGTTTTGTTCGCCGAATTTCTTCCGTAAAATCATCTCCGATCGGGAATTTTTCACCAATTAACTGATCCGGATCCGGATATCCGCGTCCGCTGATGAGCTGTTGATGATCTTCGTAGCGCGCAAATATTCCCATCGAATCAAATTGAATCACTTTTGAAAACTCGTCCAGAATAGTGCTGATGGTTTTTTGCAAATTCAAGCTCGATGAAAGAAATGTACCAGATTTGCGCAGGGTTTCCGCTTCAAGACGTTTTTTCTCGACCGATTTAAAAAGAAGCGAATTTTGAATCGCTAATGCAATCTGATTGGCGATGCCGCTGAGCAGATCGGCATCTTCACGCTTGTAAGCAGCTACCTGGTAGCTTTGCAATTGGACAGTGCCCATCACTTGTTTTTCAATCAGCATAGGGACAGTGAGTATCGAGCGCGTTTGCTGCCGCTTCTCGGTCGGAATATTGATATGGGTTTGGATTTCCCCTAATTGACCTAGTAGATCATCCACTATATCTGGAGCGCCGGACTCAATCGCGCGGCTCTGAGGCCCCGTACCCGGTTCGAGCGGAATGGGCGGCAGACTGCCAATATCGATGGGGTTTCCATCCCCCAAAATATACAACGGTGTTATCCGTTGTAGTTGAGAATCATATAAGAAAACTGCGAAATTGGGACAATCAACCAGTTTTTGAATTTCTTCTTGTGCAATCTGACAAATAGCAGCGAAATCCAGAGTGCCCCCAAGGCGCAATCCCATCGCATTGATAACGGTCTGATGGTCGAGCAATCGATTTATTTTTTTCGTGTATTGTTCAGTTTCCTGAAATAAACGCGCATTTTCAAACGCCATCGCGGCCTGGTTGGCCAAGGTTGTCAGCAAACGTTCGTCTTCTTGGCTAAACGCATTGGGCAATTCACTTTCAACATTAATTGCACCAATCGTGCGACCACCAATCTGAAGGGGGACAGCCATTTCAGACCGAATATCGGGGTCCGCGCACAGATAACGTTCATCTGTGCGCACATCACCCAGGCGCACAATCTCGCCATGCTCGGCAACCCAGCGCGTCAGTCCCTTCTTCAGAGCAAAGAAGCCTCGCACGCGAGCAAGTTCTGCTAGATAGGTGCTGTCATCCATACCCATGCGGGCATGCGCCAATAAGAATAACTCCCCGTTATCTTTATAGATAACGAGTGCCCCCCTACGAAAGCCTAATAGGTCTTCCAGAATGTTGAGGGTTTCTTCGCCAATTTCAGCCGGAACGTGCAACTTGGCGAGAGTCAGGCCTGCATAAAACAGCGTTT
>CALCSH010000332.1 GCA_937893815.1 uncultured Anaerolineae bacterium
CCCAAATGGGGGTAGTTTCCCCGTTTGATATCCCCCAAATGGATGATTTTTTAGAGTCTCTGGGAATCCCCGTGGTAGAAACCCTTAATCTGGGGTATCTCACGGCAGTTCCTATCTGCACCGTTGCGTGAGATGCGAACTCGTTTAGGTGCCGTTGAGCATACCGTGCCGAATGGCCCAGGCCGCGGCTTCTACGCGCCCGTTGATCCCCATTTTTTCCATGGCGTTGCTCAGGTGCGATTTCACAGTGTGGGGTGAGATACACAATTCGCGTCCGACCTCTTTATTGCTCAATCCACGCGCCACCAGTTTTAGGACTTCTTGCTCGCGATGCGTGAGGGTATTGTCGATATCCATTAACGACAGTCCCGCTTCGGCATGTTCGGGGTTGGTTGCTGTAAAGGCATCTACCAGCTTGGCAGCCATCGCCGGGTTGAGTATTGAATCGCCGTTGGCGATGCGGTGTACGCCTTCGATCAGATTGGCGCTGGTCGTGTTTTTGAGCAAGTAGCCGCGCGCCCCGGCGCGTAACGCGTTGAATAAATCATCATCATTTTCCGAGATTGTCAGCATTAAGATTTTTGTATCGGGTAACAACGCGCAAATTTTCTGCGTGGCTTCAATGCCATCCATCACCGGCATGTGAACATCCATCAGAATTACATCCGGTTTGTGCTTTATGGCTAGATCAAGGGCTTCCTTGCCATTGTGCGCATCCCCAACAAATTCAATCCCGGGCGCATCTCGCAATATGCGAGAAATGCCTTCACGAAATAGATTGTGGTCGTCAGATAGCAGTACTCGAATCATGATTAGTTGTGGATGGGGACTGTGACGGTGATGCGGGTGCCTTGCCCGGGGCTGGTTGCCACCGTGAAGTTACCGCCAATGCTCTCGGCACGCTCGCGCATCATTGTGAGGCCATAACTGCGATACAGTCGTTCGCCAGGGCCAGTGGCGGGAAACCCTTTGCCATCATCCGCGATGACCAATTCAATCTGGCTTTTGGTCGCCTGCAGCGCAACGCTGGCGCGATTGGCCTGGGCATGTTTACGAATATTGGTCAGGCTTTCCTGAACAATTCGCAATAATTGTATCGCATATTCTGGTTTGGTCGTCAGATCCTGAGGGTTGGTGGAAAAATGAATTTCTATCCCCGTTTGGCGGGCGAATTCATCTGTATATTGTTGCAGACGCTCTGCTAATTGTCCCGGCGCATCCAACCGAATGCGCAGCCCATCGATGGCTTCTCGTACGTCGGCGTACGCGGCATGGATATTCTTGCGCAATTCCTGGATTTCATCCGAAGCGCTGCTAGTTTGATCGGCGTTGATCATTTGCTCAACCTGTTCGGCTTGCAAATTTAGAAATCCCAGCGTTTGCGCCAAACCGTCATGGAATTCCCGCGAAAGGCGGTGACGCTCTTTGAGAACCGCCATTTGCCGAAGTTGATCAGAAAGTTGAGTGTTCCGGATCGCCAGCGAGATTTGGTATGCAATCGCGGCCAGTAATTCCGTGTGATTCGGGTTGAGTGCATAGGATTGCAAACTCCCCAAGAATAGCGCCCCAAAAACTTTACCTTCTGCCAGTAGTGGCGCCGCAGCTACCGAAAGAAAAACGGAGCCGTCCTTACGGTTTGTCTCGAAGACGGGGAGAGCGGCATCAAAGGCGCGTTGTGCCATTTCAGTCCCCAACACGAAGTGCGCGTCGTCGAGAAGATCACCCAGCCCGCGCTGAGCCTGGCAAATCCAGCTTTGGGTATCCTCATCAAATGTAAAAACCCCACCGGCCTGGACATCCCACCCCGACATGGCGATATTGAGCACCTGGCTTGATAAGTCGGCAATCGCTTTGGATGTGAAAGCCGCCGTTGTATCTTCGTTCAGCTCGGAATAGTGCCGATCACGGAATTGCAGGTTTTCTAATGCGCCCACGATTACGGCGCTGAGGATATTCAGCAAGCGGATATGTTCTTCGGTTGGGGTATCCGCTTCGGGATAATAAGCGGTGATGATGCTGGTGCGTTCTTTTTCGAGGGCAATCGGCATGCAGACCAGCGATGTAATCCCATCATCCCTGGCGAAGGTCTGCAACCCATCAAACAATGGGCAATCTCCATCAGCGTGGGCGTGGAGGGCGCTGCAGGTACGACAGCGCTCTGTATCGATGCCGCCATCGATACGCTGGCGTAATGCACCGAGATACTGATCGCTTAACCCCCAGGCCATATCCAGATTCAGGCGTTTGCTTTGGTCAAACGAGACCACAGTGGATGCCAGCGCTTTGGTGAGTTGCAACGGTGCGCGAGTCGCAAGCTCCAGAATTGTATGCTGCGTGTCTGCGGCGGCGATTTGTTCGCCAATGCTGTTTAATCTTAAAAGTTGTTGGTGGCGTAGCTCGAGTTTTTCAAATGCAGCCTGAAGCTGGTGCTCGGTTTCTGCGCGTCGATTGGCAGCATTGGCGATCCAGCTCAAACCGAACCAGGCAACAAGACTGCCTGTGATACTGTAGATAAGGATTTCCGCCAAAGGTTGCCAGATTCCAGGCAATGGGTGGGCGACATAACGCACAAATAGACGGTGAAGGGTTGCCAATAGAAAAACGCCCGGAAAGGCCATCCAGCGGATGCGACGCAGCTTGATGTGTAGTTCGCCTTCCCATAGATATTTGAAGCGGTTAAGAAAACTTTGAATTGGCATTGATGATTGTAAGTATACCCGAACTGCCGAATTTAACTCAAGCTAATGTAAGAGTGGTATCCTTAGACGCGTCTAAAGCCGAGCAAACTCGGACGAAAATAAGGGTCTCTGGGAATCCCCGTGGTAGTTGTCCAGATTTAGGGGTATAGGGCGTGC
>CALCSH010000333.1 GCA_937893815.1 uncultured Anaerolineae bacterium
GATGGGGCAAACATTGAGAGAATGGAGCGCTGATGCCAACGAACCCATCAACGCCATTTGTATTTGCGCGACCATCATAACTGTGTGAGCGCGCCTCGCCATCGGGGTTGAAGGCGCGTAATATATAGAGTTGAATATCCGTTGGAATCATCTCCGGATGCACACCGAGATAAGCAATCAGCTCATCGGCCAGTGCGATGGTATTCCACTCGTAGCCGCCGTGAATCCCGGCCACGATCAAATATTTACGCAAGCCATTGCCGAAGGAATATATCTCCAGTGGTCGTCCGTTTACCGAAGTGCCGATTGTAACAGGTCGAGCTGCATGCGGTGTTGCCGATGGATTGCGTGTGCGCGTAGGAAAATTCAGCGTTGGGCTGGGTTGCGGCGTGTCGCTCGGCGGCGGTGTTTTGCTGGGTTGGGATAGCTGATCGAAAATTGCTGTTTCGCCAGGCACGGGGGTTTCGTCAGGTGTCGTTGTTGTGAGCGCCGTCGCTGGGGGCGTCTTCGTTGATGGAAAGGGAGTGAAAATATGGGCATCTCCCGTATTCGGCCATAGTTGCCAAATTGCCGTTCCTACACTGAGCAGTAACACGAATGCCACAACCCAAATGGCGAATACAGCAATCTGTAAATTGCGGGATGGAAGATTCTGCGGACTGCGCATAGGCAATATTATCAAAAACAGGATTGTCTCCGCGTTAACTGGCGAGATACAACCCTGCTTCTATTGATCTACGGGGTTACCACTTGCAGTGGCGAACGCCCTGGAAATAGTTCATTGGCCTGATTAGGTGATGATATCCAGCTCTTTTTCGCGCATAGCTTGGAAGGCGGCAATACCCACTTCGATAATTTCCAATGATGGTTCGCGAGTTGTCAGGCGTTGCAAGGCCAAATTGGGTTTGATCATCCAGCGCACAATCGCCAAGTCGAGGTGATTCGCTGTCCAACGGATGTACTCATACGAAATTCCTGCCAAAATAGGGATCAATGCTACCCGGCTGAGAATTCGCCAGAGCAATGTCTGATTGCCCAGTAGTGAGTACACTACCACAGAAACCAGCATCAACGTGAGCAAGAAGGCTGTGCCGCAGCGCGGATGTTCGATGGATTGTTGGGCAACTTTTTCGGGCACCAGCTCAATATTGCGCTCAAAGGCGTTGATCGTTTTGTGCTCTGCACCGTGATACATAAAAACACGCTTGATGTCAGGCATCAGGCCAATCAGGCCGACATAGCCAATCAGCAGTATCAGGCGAACCAACCCCTCGGCGAGATTACTCACCCAGGCTTGCACGCCCCACCAACGCTCAACCAGATTCCCGACTGTGGCAGGTGCGATAAAGAAAAGTCCGATCGAAAACGCCAGCGAGAAGGCCAAAGTCAAATAAAGCGCCGGGCCTTCGAGTTTTTCATCCTCACCGGTTTGGGTGTTTGCCGAAATTGTCAAGGCGTGCATTCCTAGGCCGAGCGCATCCCAGAGTAAAACCAGACCGCGCAAGAATGGAATTTTGGCGATCTTGCTTTTGTAGATGCCGCCAAGTTCCTCGGTATGGATGATGATTTTCTGATCGGGGTCGCGCATGGCGATTGCCACCGAATTTGCACCGCGCATCATAACGCCTTCAATTACTGCCTGTCCGCCGTAGCTGGGTAATTTTTCGCTCATCATACCGCCAAGTTGAAGAAAAAGTGAATTAGCGCATCAATGCCTTTATACCAGGTTGGCAGATGCAATTTTTCGTTAGGCCCGTGCATATTATCGGTGGGTAAACCAAAACCGATATTGACGGATTCGACCCCGAGGATATTCTGGAAATAGGTCACCACGGGGACACTGCCGCCCTCGCGTTTGAAAACAGGCTTGGTATTCCAGGCGGATTCAGCAGCCTGAAGATACGCCTGTGCCCAGCGGGAATCGCGGCTGCTGATCGAAGCGGGTGCGCTGGCCATCGAGATGAGTTCCCATTTAACCGTGGATGGGGCGTGTTCTTCAAGGTATTGGCGCAATTGCTGATGAACTTCATCCGGATCCTGGTCGGGGACCAGACGGCACGAAATTTTCGCCATAGCATAAGCGGGCAGCACGGTTTTCGAACCTTCGCCAGTGAAGCCAGAGAGCATACCGTTGATTTCCAGTGTAGGCCGTCCGCCCACGCGCTCATCGGGGGTATAACCTTCTTCGCCATACAAGGCTGCAACACCGGTGTTTTCCATGTACCATTCGGCTGTTTTAGGCAGGCGGGCCAGTTCGGCGCGCTCATCATCGCTTAACGGGCGCACGCGGTCGTAAAAGCCGGGCAGGGTTACGCGGCCCTTTTCATCGTGCATTCCAGCGATCAAATCTGCTAACACCTGAGCGGGGTTGTGTATCGCGCCGCCAAACACGCCCGAGTGTAAATCCTGATGAGGCCCCCACAATCGCAGCTCAAAATAAGCCAGGCCGCGCAGAGCGTAGGTGATGGTCGGGAGATCGGGAGCAATCATACCGGTGTCGGGGTTGATGGCGACATCACAGGCCAGCATGGTTTTGTGTTCTTCGATGAATTTTGGCAAATTCGGCGAACCGATTTCTTCTTCGCCTTCGATCATGAATTTGATGTTGGCCGGTAGGGCAGAGCCAGAGCGCAGAATCGATTCTACGGCGTCGATGGTGGCATCAACCTGACCTTTCATATCGGTAGTGCCGCGGGCATAAAGATTTTCACCGCGTATCTGCGGTTCAAAGGGAGGAGAATCCCATTTGTCGAGCGGCTCGGCGGGTTGCACATCATAGTGGCCATAGATCAACACTGTGGGTGCGTCTGCCCCCGCGGCAAGATTTTCCGCAAAAACCACTGGATGGCGTTGTGTGGGGTAAATCTTCACGTTATCAAAGTCCAGCGCATTCAGGCGTCTGGCAACCCATTCGGCAGTTTTCTGGACATCAGCGGCCCGCTTGGGGTCGGTTGAAACCGATGGGATCGCCGAAAATGCGATCAGGTCTTCCAGGAAGCGTTGCTTGTGCTTCTGGGCGTATTCCAGCGCCGCAAGGCGCATATCAGTACTCATGGTTTATCTCCAAGATGTGTACAGGTGACAGTCACTTCGTAAGGACGGACACCTCGTTATGAATGAATATAAAATTATGGGTCTCTGAGATTTCGCAAGGTAAAGCCCAGATTTGGGGGTGTGGCGGGTGTGAAACACCCGCCACACCCCCAAATCTGGGAACCTCCACGCAAAGTCTCAAAGAGCCAAAATTA
>CALCSH010000334.1 GCA_937893815.1 uncultured Anaerolineae bacterium
GGATAACCAGTGTTGGGGTAATATTTTTAACCCTGAATTGTTAAAATTTCGACCTTGACACAGAACGAATGTTCAAGTAATATTACCGTAGCACAAATATTCTATCTATACGATTATTGATTGTGCTGCCCTTTGTTGAGTAATGGGCAATAATACAAGTACACGTTCGGGAGAGAAGCTTATGATGGCACGAAAAAAATCAGCCGGATTGAATGAAAAGCATATCAAAGTGCTCCAAACCATCGAAAATTTCACGAACACATTTGGGTACCCCCCCACCATTCGTGAGATTATGGAACGAGCGCATCTCTCTTCAACGTCTGTTGTGAACTATTATTTGGATCAACTCGAAGAAAAAGGCTATATTGAACGCTCTCGCGGCATTTCACGTGGGCTACGCGTCCTTAAGCAGTTTAGCGATGCGGTTGCGGTTGTTACGGAACAGGTTTTGGAAACCGTCCACGACTTTCTTTCAATTCCCCTTGTCGGCCGTATCGTTGCCAGTGAGCCGATCCCCTTTCCTTCCAGCGACTTCAAACCATATGATGCCGAATCATCCATGATCAGCATTGCCAAAGATATGCTCCCCGTTCCGGAGAAGAATATCGGCGATATCTTCGCAATGGAAGTCAGCGGTGACTCAATGATTGATGCAATGGTCAACGATGGGGATATTGTTATCCTCAAGAAAACCGGAGAAGCGCGCAACGGCGATATGGTAGCCATCTGGCTCAATGACAATAACGAGACAACGCTTAAGTATTTCTTCGATGAAGGCAAACGTATCCGCTTGCAACCAGCAAACCCCACCATGGATCCAATTTACATTCGTGATCGCAGCACAGTTGAAGTACACGGCAAAGTTGTTATGGTTGTGCGCAAGCTAAGTGCGTAGTACACATTTCAATCTATAAAAAATCCCCATTTCAAGTTGAAACGGGGATTTTTTATGCACGATTGTTTCTGGCAGCCCTTAAAGCTTCTTGCAGCGGCAGCTTTATATTCTTCGGAAAATCATCCAGCACGCGGCGGATTACCGCGCCTGTCTGTGGGTTGGCAGCAACATTCAGTGCCTGACGCAAAAAATAGGCTGTCTCCTGAGGCGAGCGAGAAATAAGAATACGCAGAATTCGGATCAGATCATCCTTATACTCCAGGTTGATCTCACGCACCAAGGGAGCCAGCCAGCGAAAGACGAGCGGTAAATTCTCGAATATTTCCATCTCCAGCAGTGCTGGTAGTGAGCGGATGCCCAAATGCACCCGCAAAGGATTAGATGAACCCAACCAGCCTTCGATTAAACTCAGATACTGAACGAATGCCGTTAAACGCACGCACTGCAGACCTGTCGAAACTAAGGCCCGTAGGACTTTATCTTCCCGGCACTCTTCCCCCCACAATGTGATCCGTTGAATAATCTGATTCGCAAATCCAGAGGGAAGCTCCCCCAATATCGTTATCGCCAACATACGGGATTCAAGCCACCGCTCAGCCCAAAGATAATCGGCGAGGGATAGCGCCTGTTCAGGCGCAGCCATAATACGTGGTTGCAGGCTTTTCTCGATCTGTCGCATCACGGGCGGCATTATTCGGTAACTATTGAGCAAAGGGGCTGCTTCAATAATCTGGCTCGAACGCAGTGTGCGATCAGCGTAAAAATTTAACAGGCCATGTAACTCACTCGAAAAATCGAGCGGATGTTCAAATTGCGTAACTAGCTCATCAATTTGACGAGTCAGGCGTACGGGTTGAATAGCAGGCATCAGGATGATTTCAATAAATTTTGCAGCAAATCAACAGCCTGATGGACATCCACGGCATGGGTAATTAATTTCCCATCTTTCTTCGCAATATAATCGCCCAGGGATGCCATCATGGATTCGAAAACAGCTTGCCAGCCGTTGCCAATCAACAACAGCGGGCGCGCGGAAGATACTCCAATTTGCAACTGCGACCACATCGCAGCGATCTCAGCCAATGTACCAATCCCACCGGGAAGTGCGATAGCCGCATCGCATTCATCGATGAGCGCATAGAGACGTGCGCGCAGCGTGGGGTAGCGCATCTCTTCCATCACCCAAGGGTTGGGTCTGACAGGCCGCCAAGATTCAATCTCTTCACAGGTGACACCAATCACATGCCCACCTTTTTCAGCCGCCCCGCGTGAACCGGCTTCCATGGTGCCAATATACCCACCTGTCAGCACCGTGTATCCTTTTTCGCCAAGGCATTGCCCTAATAGATAGGCTTGCTGATAAGCCGACTCGCCCGGCTTCGGTTTTGATCCGCCAAATACTGTAATTCGTTGCATTTACCAATCCCGCTTATAATTCTGTTGTAGTTTCGCCATCACGGCTGCTTCAAGATCAATCCCAGCAATACCCGCAATTTGCAGCAGATACAAGGTTACATCCGCCAACTCGCTTGCCAGGCCATCCAGGTCTTCCAATTCCCCGTTCCACTGAAAATATTCCAACACCTCAGACGCTTCCAGATTCAAGGAAATCGCCAGGTTGCGCAAGGTCTGCGGACGCTGGCTTTCGACATCGTACCAGCCTTTGGCGCGTACAAAGTTGTGCATATGTGCTGTGAGTTCTTGAATCTCCATAGTAGAAAATTATAACCGGGAAACCACTGGATGGGTGATGGGACCAACAATCAGGCCTAAATACAGTACAATAGGCTTACGAAATCAAATTCCATACGGACGAATTACTTGACTATGCGCATCATTCTTACTCACGAACAAACCGACTTCGACGGTATCGCTTCCATGCTGGGGGCTCACCTGATCGATGAGAATGCCACCCCGGTATTGCCACGGCGCATCAACCGTAATGTGCGTGGATTTCTCACCTTGTACGGCGCTGAACTGCCTTTTGTGGATGCACGCGATTTACCGGTCGCCGAAATTGAAATGGTGACTCTGGTGGATACCCAGTCTCTGGTCAGTGTGAAAGGCATGGGGGCGGATACCCACATCAAGGTGGTGGATCACCACACCCCCAGGTTGAATCTTCCTCCCAAGTGGCAGGTTGTCTCCGACGAGACCGGCGCCAATACCACCATCTTCGTTGAAGCCATCCAGGAAAGGGGACAACATCTCAACACCGTTCACGCCACCCTGCTACTACTGGGAATCTATGAAGACACCGGATCATTGACCTATACCCGCACCAGACCGCGCGATGTGCGCGCTGCGGCACATTTGCTAGAAGAAGGCGCCAATTTATCCATTGCCAACGATTTTCTCAACCACCCGCTTTCCCTTGAGCAATTGGCAATTTACCGCAGCCTGCAAGAGAAGGCCGAAAGCGTAGATGTTCACGGGCTTTGTGTCGTCATGTCAACCGGGGATGTGCAGGAAAGCGACGAAGAATTATCGACGATTGCCCATAAGCTGCGCGATGTGCTCGATCCCGACGCGCTGATTCTGATCATCAAAACCCGAGGCGGCGTGCAATTGATCTGCCGTTCAACCAGCGATAATATTGATGTGGCGCAACTTGCAACGCACTTTGGCGGCGGGGGACACCCAAGAGCGGCGGCGGGGCTGATTAAAAACCAGTCGAGCGAAGATGTTTATGCTGAAATCAAGTCGATGCTACCACAAATTGTGCAACCCCCAATCACCGTCGCTGAGATTATGTCACGCGCGCCGCAAGTGCTCTCACCCGATACTCCGGTGGAAGAAGCATCGCAACGTATGCAACGCTACGGCTACGAAGGCTACCCGGTTGTGGATAACAACGCCATCGTAGGATTACTCACCCGCCGGGCAGTGGACCGCGCCATCTCTCACCGATTGAATCTGACAGCCTCCAGCCTGATGAAAGCCGGAACGACGCATGTCCATCCCGATCATTCGATTGAGTATCTGCAAACCACCATGACCGATACCGACTGGGGGCAAATTCCAGTCGTCGAACGCGATAGCCACAAAATCATTGGCATCGTCACACGCACCGATTTACTCAAAACCCTCACATCCAGAACCACACGCTCCGAACTGCAAAACCTGAGCGGAAAACTCAAACATGCGTTACCTGCTGAACGGTTGAAGTTGCTTCAAATGATTGCCGATACGGCAAAAAAGCAGCAAGCCGCGTTGTTCATTGTCGGGGGTTTTGTGCGAGATTTACTGCTCAATCGCCCCAGCCTGGATTTTGATCTGGTTGTGGAAGGGGATGCCATAGAACTGGCAGAAGCGCTGGGCGCTGAATTTGGCGGGCGCGTCACTACGCATAAACGCTTTGGCACAGCCAAGTGGTTTTTGGAGGAAAGCTCCTTGCAACAAGCCAACCTGCCCACTTCGCTCGATTTCATTTCCGCCCGCACCGAGTTTTATACGCACCCCACTGCGCTGCCTACCGTCGAACGCGGCAGTATCAAACTCGATCTGCATCGCCGCGACTTCACCATCAATACCCTGGCGCTGCGCCTCGACGGCCATCACTACGGCGAATTGCACGACTACTGGGGCGGTCTCACTGACCTCCAGGCGGGCAATATCCGCGTATTGCACTCGCTTTCATTCATTGATGACCCAACACGCATTTTGCGCGCCGTGCGTTACGAAAAACGCTACAACTTTGCCATCAACCCGCGCAGTTATCAACTTCTACTCGAAGCGCGCTCGCTGATCAACCGTATCTCTGGCGATCGAATCCGGCATGAGTTAGATAATATTCTGGATGAAGATAATGCCATCCAGATGCTCGATCGCCTGAGCGAACTCGAGGTATTGAGCGAAATTCATTCGGATTTGAAGTGGAATGCTGAAATTGCTGAGAAATTATCCACCCTCGAGGCGCATACACCTGACCCGGCCTGGGAACTTCCGGCTACCATGCAGGGGGCGCGCTTGAAACGCGCATTAGCCTATCTCCTGTGGTTGATTCCGCTCCCCATTTATCGCATTCAGGGTGTCATCAAACGGCTAAAATTATCCGCCATGCTGTCCAATACCATCCGGGATGCATGCTTAATCTGGCATGATCTGCCTACACTGGTCGATCAAAAGCCTAGCCTTATCACGCAGCGTTGTGCGAAAACACACCCGCTAGCAATTTATGGCCTTTATCTAGCTGCCAGCGACAAGAAAACGCGCCAAGCTCTGCAGAACTTCGCCCACACATGGCGTCAGATCAACCCCATCACCACGGGTCATGATCTCAAAAAACTGGGACTGGTTCCAGGCCCGGTGTACGCCCAAATTCTCGACGACTTGCGCAACGCCTGGCTCGATGGTGAAATTACCTCCCCGGATGCAGAAATTCAGTTGCGCAATCACTTGCTTGCGGCACAAAAATAAGCAGGGCAACTCGTCGAAATCCGCAATATTTTTGACCTGATAAATGGTATTTTCTCGATTGTGCAGACTTGTCACAAACGATAAAGCGTGCTAGAATTCTTGCGCTATAGGGTGGTAGCAATACTGCTGTCGGCGAAAAGTGGGCAACCCCCACTTTTCTTTATGTCTGATAGACAACCACCTGGAACTTTCGCAGTATACAGAGAAATTGCCGAACGAATGATGTGTTTCCCTGTATTTGGGCTTCTCACTCTCTTTAGCGAAGACGCTGCCGCCCTGAGATGATGGAGAAATAGGAATTATGAAGAACGATTTTGCTCTAGCCTTTAAACAAATTCTCGATGATCGAGGCCTACCTCAAGAAATTGTCATGGCGGCAATTGAAGATGCCATGGTATCGGCCTATCGACGCGCCGTACACGCTTCTAGCGCGCAACACGTCGAGGCCAAAATTGATCCCATTACTGGTGAGGTCTCGATTTCGGTGGAAAAAGAAGTCGTTGATGAAGTGCAAGACCACCGCACCGAGGTGGTTTTGGCAGAAGCACAACAAGTAGATCCCGAAGCCGATTTTGGCGATATGGTGATTGTCGAAAGCACGCCAGATGATTTTGGACGCGTCGCCGCCCAAACTGCGCGGCAAGTAATTCAACAACGCATTCGGGAAGCTGAACGCGATGTGCAATCCAGCTATTATGAGAAACAGGTTGGTGATATCGTGAATGGTGTTGTGCAGGCACTCAATGCCAAACAAGTTAGTATTGGCCTGGACCTCAAAGCCGAAGGCATAATGCCGCGACGCCATCAAATTCCTCGCGAATTTTTCCGTGTTCATGACCGGGTGCGCGCCCTCCTCCTCGAAGTACAGGATACCAACCGCGGGCCAAAAATTATTCTCTCACGCGCCCATCCCGACTTCCTACGTCGGTTGCTCGAGAACGAAGTTCCTGAAATCTATCAGGGTATGGTTGAAATTCGCTCAATCTCACGCGAACCGGGCCAGCGATCCAAGGTCGCCGTTGCGGCTTTGCAGCCTGGAGTTGACCCCGTGGGCGCCTGTGTTGGTATCCGCGGTGTTCGCATTCAAACCATTGTGCGCGAGTTGAATGATGAAAAAATCGATGTCATCGAATGGAATCCGGATCCCGAAAACTATATCGCCAAAGCGCTCAGCCCAGCACGCGTTTTGAGCGTGTACCTGGAAGAACATAATGGCCCGAAGACGGCTACTGTCGTAGTTCCCGAGGATCAACTCAGTCTGGCGATTGGCCGTGACGGGCAAAATGCCCGCCTCACCGCAAAACTGACTGGCTGGCGCATTGACATCAAGAGCCTAATCGAGGCCACATCGGAAGTTCTCTTCAAAGTAAAAAACAACCACGCCTATGCGTATTTCCTGGAAGCCGAAAATGAGGCCATTCCGCAAATAGAAGTTCTGATGAAGAAAAAGGCCGACGGTCGGCCGATCACGCCCGAGGATTTCCAGGAGATGCAGTCCTTTACCGAACGCGTTGAGCGCGGACGCATCCACCGCGAACGAGATCGAAAATTGGAATACGAACGGCGCCTCAAAGATGCTCGGCAGAATATTCCGGCAGGCACCTATGATCTACCTTTGCTCACTCTGGGATTCTCGGACCACATCAACACATTATTAGCAGACAATCTGGAAGTAAGCAATGTTGGCGAATTGATGTTCGCCTTCAATTTCGATGCGAATGCAATCCGAGAAATCGATGGCATTGGCCCCAAAGCAATGGAAGAAATCGAATCGGCTTTGGATTTGATGAAAGTATCGCTTGCGCCCGCCAAAGTTGTTGAACCTACTCCTGTGGTAGAAATTAAACTTGCGGAAGAAGTTGTTCTCAGCGAGAATGAGATTGAGGTTCAAGAAGAAATTGTTGCTGATGTTGTCGATGAGGCAATTGACACGGTTGTCAAAGCTGAAGAGAAACCTGACGAAGCTGAGGGTGTTGAACTCCCCGCCACAGAAGCTACAAAACCGACAGATAGCACTAAAAAAGCCGGCATGCCGGAAGAAGAATTACCCAAATCCATGGAAGAAATCTTCAAACTCAAGCCCGAAATGCTGGATGCTGAAGAAAATGATAGCGACGATGATGAGAGCGATAAAGGTAAGAAACGCAAAAAATATGTCGAGGTCGAATATGATCCCGATCGTGATGTCACCATCTACCGCAAAAAACGCAAAAAATCTCCCACCAGTTGGGAACAATGGAACAATAATGAAGAAGAATGGGATATATAGCCGTGGAGGCATCCCGTTCATCTTACCCAGCTAGATCAACGAAGTGAGCAAGAAAAAACACGTACCCCAACGTACCTGTGTGGGTTGTCGAACAGTGCTCCCAAAACGCTCGATGATCCGCATTGTGCGCGATGCCACAGGTGTCAAAATTGACACAACCGGCAAGCTCGCCGGGCGCGGGGCTTATCTGCACGACCAGCGCGGATGTTGGGAAAAAGGGCTAAAAGGCTCATTAGCTCATGCTCTTAAGACCACCATCAGCGTTGAAGATCATCAGTATCTCCGGGAATTTATGGCAACTCTCCCGGAAGAAACTGTATCCGCAGTAAAATGAATAATCACACGATAATAACGCCCAACCGGCCAGCGGATCAAGCATGCTGAACTAAACACATTCAGCACACTCTCGCCAGTTCATAAGGGTGTTGTGTACTCGATAATCTCTGCTTGACGCAGGCACGCATCTCCTGATGCCCCTGGGCAGATGTGTACCAAGAAGGAGTAACCTGAATGAGCAATAACGGCGAAATAAAACCAATCGAACTCCCCAGCAGCGTAACTGTACGCGAACTATCAGAGCGGTTACAAACCAGCCCCATTGATGTGATTAAAACATTAATGTCCAATGGGGTAATGGCTAATATTAACCAGGAAATAGATTTTGATACCGCGGCAATTATTGCTGCTGAATTAGGCTTTGAAGCCCAACTGGAAGCCATCGATGCCGATAGCGGAAAAGATAAATCTGCAATTCCGCTCTGGCGGCAGTGGATTGCTAAAGAATCTCCGAAAAATCTAAAACCACGACCGCCGGTGATCGGTATTTTAGGGCATGTTGACCACGGGAAAACCACGCTGCTCGATTCCATTCGTCAAACTGATGTCGCCGGGGGAGAAGTTGGGGGCATTACCCAGCATATTGGCGCATACCAAGTCAAACACAACGATCGATTAATCAGTTTTATCGACACACCAGGCCATGCCGCATTTACAGCCATGCGGGCACGCGGCGCGCAGGGTGCGGATATTGTCGTTTTGGTAGTTGCGGCTGACGATGGTGTGATGCCACAAACCCGTGAGGCCATAGCCCACGCTCAGGCCGCAAAAGTCCCAATGATTGTTGCCTTGAACAAGATTGATCGCCCCAACGCCGCCGCCGACCAGGTAAAGCAACAACTTGCCGAAATTGGGTTGGTTCCGGATGAATGGGATGGGGATACGCTCGTAGTTCCGATCTCTGCCAAAGAAAAACAGGGTTTGGATGACCTGCTCGAGGCAATTTTGCTGGTGGCCGATAATGCCAGTATTCTCGCCAACCCCAATGGCGAAGTTTTCGGTACCATCATTGAAGCCAGCCAAGAGCGCGGACGCGGCGCGGTGGCTACTCTCCTGGTACAAAATGGCACGCTGAAGACTGGGGATGTCGTCATTGCTGGCAAATCGCAAGGGCGCATCAAAGCCATGTTCGATTTCAAAGGTGCGCCGATCACAGAAGCTCCACCATCCACACCGATTTCGGTTATGGGCTTAAATGAGATTCCCGAGGCGGGTGAAATCTTCAAGGTGGTTGCCTCCACCAAAGTCGCGCGAAGCATGGTCACACAACGCAAACTCGACGATGAGCAAAGCGATGCCGCAGAACACACTGGCATGACCCTTGAACAGCTTTTCGCCCGCGTACAGGCTGGCGAAGTGCAAGAACTACGCTTGATCATCAAAGCCGATGTTCAGGGATCACTTGAACCGATTATTTCATCACTTGAAGAGATGAAAGTGGAGCAAATTGGCGTGCATATTTTGCATGCCGATACCGGCAATATTAGCGAAAATGATGTCATGCTGGCAGCTACTTCCAGCGCAATTATTATAGGCTTCAACGTTGGTCCAGACCCAGCGGCAAGGCGATTGGCCGATAATGAGGGTGTTTCGATACGCACGTATAATATTATCTACCGGTTGACCGAAGACATCGACAAAGCGCTCAAAGGCTTGTTAGCTCCCGAGAAGAGAGAAGTTATATTGGGGCGCGCCAACGTATTAATGGTGTTCTCCGCCTCTAAAATTGGAAAGGCGGCGGGGTGCCGTGTAATTGAAGGCGAATTATTCCGCAATGCTCACATGCGAGTGATGCGCGGGGATGAAGCCGTTTTTGATGGTGAGGTTGCATCGCTGAAGCGGCATCAGGAAGATGTCCGTGAGGTGCGCGACGGTTTTGAGTGCGGTATCGGCCTGAAAGGCTTCAACGATTTTGAAGAGGGTGATATGATTGAGTGCTACAAGATCGAAGAAGTAAAGGTACTATAAATTCGGAGCGAAGTATGGTATCACAGCAACGATCCAAAAGGATTGCGGACCGTATTCATGAGGAACTTTCAACGTTGCTTTTGATGGAAACCGCCGATCCACGATTGTCTACGGTTCATATAACCAGGGTTCGCGTTGATAACGAGATTGCATTTGCCAACATTTATGTTTCATCGTTGGCAGGCAGTCAAGAAGCTGACGAAATTCTTGAAGGGCTGAAACACGCGAGCGGGTATCTGCGCAGCGAATTAGCCCGTCGAATTCAACTACGCCATTTCCCGCGGTTACGTTTTTACTGGGACCACAGTCCAGAACACGCAGACCGTATCGACAAACTACTGG
Organism: uncultured Anaerolineae bacterium; assembly: GCA_937893815.1. GTDB lineage: Bacteria > Chloroflexota > Anaerolineae > Anaerolineales > UBA11858 > NIOZ-UU35. Next base: position 10,230 of record CALCSH010000334.1, read on the forward strand.
CTTCACTTGATATTGGCGATGAATTGCCAATGGATACTGAAAACAACACACACAACGACGATGACATCGAATAGCCCCAAAGAAGCCAGAGAGCGTATCCACAGTGCGCACCGCATTCTAGTTACTTCGCATATCCGCCCCGACGGCGACGCTGTTGGCTCGCTATTGGGGTTAGGTTTGGCGTTGCTTGATGCCGAAAAAGATGTTCAAATGGTGCTGGCGGATGGTGTTCCGCGAGCCTTGCGGTATCTTAAGAGTAGTGAAAAGATTCGCAAAAAACCGAACGGGAATTTTGATACCATCATTTCAGTTGATTGTTCGGGTATGGATCGAATTGGCGAAATTCTCGATGGATACCCCAAGCCAGACCTGAATATCGATCACCATATCACCAACCTGAATTTTGCTCAGATCAATTTGGTGGATATCGAAGCCCCTTCCACCGCAGAAATGCTGGCGAGTTATATCCCCCAATGGGATTTGTCGATTTCTCAGCCTGCTGGCGAGGCGCTTTTGACTGGCATGATAACCGATACGCTGGGGTTTCGAACCTCCAATATGCGCCCGCAAACTTTAAACACCGCCGCTTCACTTATGAAATTGGGCGTTAATTTGCCTGCGTTATATACAAAGGCGCTACACGAGCGATCCTTTGAGGCGGTGCGCTACTGGGGCGCAGGGTTGAATCATATCGAAATGGAGTGTCAAGTTGTTTGGACAACGCTGAGTGATGAAGATCGAAAAATCAGCAACTACCCCGGCAAGGATGACGCGGACCTGGTGAATTTACTGGCATCCATCGAAGAAGCCCATATCGCTGTAATATTCATCGAACAGGGCGATGACACCATCAAGGTGAGTTGGCGTTCCAAGCCAGGATACGATGTATCAAAAGTTGCCGCCCAGTTTGATGGTGGCGGGCACAAAGCGGCATCCGGAGCAAGCATCGAAGGCGCTCTTGATGAGGTAAAAAAACGTGTAATCGCAGCCACACAAGTGCTCACTGAATAGTGGCTCTTTGAGACTTTGCGTGGAGGTTCCCAGATTTGGGGGTGTGGCGGGTGT
>CALCSH010000335.1 GCA_937893815.1 uncultured Anaerolineae bacterium
GCGGCGGCTGGATATTCCCCAACAGCTCGTAGATGCATGCCAGGTCGTGTGCGGTTGATATAGTACCAGGCCAGCGGCACAAAAACATAGCCGATATATACCATCACGCTTTGATTTTGGAAAAACACCTTACCCAGCCAGGGTAATTGCGAAAGCACAGGAATAGTAAACGATGGCAAGGTGGGCACGACATCACGCAAGCTCGTCAGACCTTCACCCAGCACAAGGCTGATGCCCGTGGCAAGGAAGTTTAGAGCCAAACCGCTGACGACTTGATCGGCCTGAAGGGTAATCGAAATAAACGCATGTACCTGACTGACCGCGCCAGCCGCCAACATTGCAACCAACAGACCGATCCAGGGATTGGATGTAGCCGCAGAGATTTTATAGGCGGTCATCGCACCAACCAGCATCATCCCTTCGACGCCTAAATTCAAAACGCCCGACCGCTCCGAAAACGTTTCACCTAAAGTCGCATATAATAAAACCGTTCCGGTGGCGACACCAGAAGCCAAAATAATCAGAATAAAATCCATATTTACGCCTCCACGCGCCGCGTGATCGTAATTCGATTGCGGAGAAAGTAATCGCTAGCGATCAAACTGACCATGATAACGCCCTGGATCAGGGTGGGAATGCCGGTGGGTTGGACTTCGCGTCCTGCCAGGATCAATGCGCCAAATAATATCGAGACGAGTACCACAGCCAGGGGGTTCAGCTTGGCTAACCAGGCGATGATAATTCCCGTGTAACCGTACCCGGGTGAAATAGCACCTTGCAAACGGTGCACCACCCCAGAAATTTCGGCCATCCCCGCCAAACCAGCCAGAGCGCCAGAGACAAGCATCACAAAAACAACATTCTTGCTGATTGAAATTCCGGCATATTGGGCTGCGCGCGGGTTATCGCCAATCAAGCGAATTTCGTAACCCCAGCGGCTTTTTGTTAGAATCAGCCAAAGGATAATTGCCGCTACAACTGCGAACAGCAAACCCATGTGGGTTGTCAGTCCGCGGAGGACGGGGAATTCTTCAGCGTAATCCGATAGGCGCGGCAGCCAGGCATTTCGCTGAAACATGCGCGACATTTGGAACCCACCCTCGGACCAGACCGCGTAAATGAAATAGTTATTCCACTCGACAGCGATATAGTTCATCATCAAGGTTGATATAATTTCATTTACATTAAATTTTGCCTTCAGCAATCCGGGGATAAAGCCCCATAGCGCACCAAAAAGCATCCCAGACAAGGCCATCACGATAACAAACAACCACTTGGGGGCATTCTCTGGCAATACTGGCAGCAGTACGATCAAGCTGGCACCAAACGCTCCCAAGAAGAACTGGCCTTCGGCTCCGATATTCCATAACTTCATGCGAAAGGCCAAAGAGCAAGCCAATCCAACCAACATCAGGGGGATCGCTTTAACCAATGTATCCGAAAGTACACCGATACTACCAAACGAGTAGCGCGCAATATGTGCATACGCCTTCCATGGGTCACCACCGCCCAGCCGAATTACCAAAGCTCCGATCAACAAAGCCACAATCACGGCCACAATCGATAGCACGGGGGAATACCAGCGCGGCGGATCCTCCACGCGAGGCTCTACATTTATTTTGAACGGTAATTTAAACCCCGCAGCAGATTTCGTTGATTCAACATTCGTCATCTCAGGATTCTCCTTGCTTCTCGATCTGCTCTAAACGAGTCCCTGTCATCATTTGGCCAATCTTATCGATATTGCCATCGGCAACCTGACCCATAATCTTCCCCTCATAAATCACGTAAATACGATCGCTAAGGGATAGGAGTTCTTCCAGTTCTTCTGATATTAACAAGATTGCGGCGCCAGTCTCACGTTGCGCCAGGAGCAGGTGTTGCACACCTTCGATTGCGCCGACATCCAGGCCGCGGGTTGGCTGAACGGCAATCATCAATTTGGGTTCGCTCGAAATTTCTCGCGCCAGAATCACCTTTTGCAAATTTCCACCGGAAAGCAAACGCACGGAGGTATTGATGGTAGGCACCATAATATCGTAGGCTTCTTTCAAACCCGTAGCGTATTTTCCGGCTTCCGATGCATTGACCATCCAACCCTGTCCAATCGGAGACTGATCGTAATTTTTCATAATCATGTTGTCGGTGACACTCGAATTGGGCGCCGAACCGACCAGTGTACGGTCTGCCGGAACCAGAGAAATTCCGTGGCGAATGCCTAGTTTGACCGGCTTATTCGTGACATCCTCTTGATTGACAAACACCTTTCCACCCAAAATATGCCGCAGACCTACCAATGCCTCGGCTAATTCGCTCTGACCGTTTCCGGCAACACCGGCTACACCAACAACTTCCCCTTCTCGTACTTCAAGATCAACACCGCGTAAAGCAGGCAGGCCTTTATCATTTTGGGCTTGTAGATCGGTCACAGAGAGTACCACATTGCCGGGTTTTACTACTTTCTTTTCAACACGGAAAACGACATCGCGGCCAACCATCAACCGCGCCAGATCCGCGCGGGTAACATCGGATGTATGGATACCGGCAGAAGTCACCTTGCCCTTCCGCAACACTGTTACGCGGTCGGAAATATCCATGACTTCGTGCAATTTATGACTAATGAAGACAATCGATTTTCCCTGAGCGGTCATGGAGCGCAAGGTTTTAAATAACTCTTCAATCTCACTGGGAGCGAGCACCGCGGTGGGTTCATCCATTATGAGCACATGTGCGCCACGATAGAGCATTTTCAGGATTTCAACTCGCTGCTGCTCACCAACCGTCAATTGCCAGATTTTCGCTGCCGGATCGACATGCAAACCGTATTGATTAGCTATCTCAGCAATTTTGTGATTATAGCGTGGCAAATGCATGCGAAAGCGCGGCTCTTTTAATCCCAAAAGCACATTTTCGGTAACGCTTTGGGATGGCACTAACATAAAATGTTGGTGAACCATACCGATCCCGGCCGTGATCGCATCACGCGGGGAAGAAAAATTTACCGTTTTACCATGGACAACAACCCCTCCTCCATCGGGTCGATACAGACCGGCCAGGACATTCATTAAGGTACTTTTTCCTGCCCCATTCTCACCCAGTAAGGCATGTACTTCGCCCTGGCGGAGTGTAAAATCCACTCGATCATTGGCCAAAACTCCGGGAAAGCGCTTCACAATCCCTTGCATTTGAACGACATTTGTGGTTTCGTTGGGTTTGTTTGTTGAATCCATATTCGAAATCGCTTTCAAGCTACAGAAAAAAGTTAGGAAGTATTGATGACTCTACTGCAAAAA
>CALCSH010000336.1 GCA_937893815.1 uncultured Anaerolineae bacterium
TGTGGAACCGGCTCCTGCGGCGGCGAATTCCCTGCTACCCAGCGGATTTTTAATGGCGGTCAATGATGGTAATACCGTCAACGCCTATAATGCCCAGGGGCAGATGACCGGCAGCCTCCAGACGCCGGGGATGTCATTATATGGCAGCAGCGGCGTGCATGTGGGTGGCAGCGCACCCGATGGTGTTATGAATGCGCCGCTGGTGTTTCAGGCTTTTGAAGAGAATAACCTGATCCGTATCAATTCAGGCGGGCAGATTAATACCCTGCTCAGCGACCCGGAGTTAGGGTATCTGGCAGGTGCACGCGCCCAGCCCGTCTTTGCCTATACCACCATTCAGTGGACGGGCGACTCGCTACTCAGCCATGTGTATGCCCGCACGATTGACGGAGGCGGGGCATCGTGGGCGTTGGAACGCAATGACGCGCAGAGTTACGCCGTTCAGCCTTTGGCGGTGCAGGCCGCCGATGGCCAGCCGCAAGGTGTGTGGTATTCACTGATGCCGTATGGTATTGGCGGTGATATTGTTTTTGCCCCGCACAAGGGTTTGTATTATCTCGATATCACCGCCGGTGGCACGGAAAACCTCTACCTGACGGATGCTTTCAATCCGCAGGGGCTTTCTCCCGACCTGACCTGGGTAGCCTATATGCCCGCCGAATTCGGCTTTATTGAGGGCGGGGTTAACGGCCTGACGCTATATAACCTGTATAGCGGGATTTCGGTCAGTATTCCGCTGCGCAATGGCAGCGACCGCGGCGCGGGTTACGCAGTTTTTTCGCCCGATAACCAGCGCGTGGCCTGGATGGAAGGCTCCGGCTGGATGATGGCGGAGACACCTAACTTCCACGCCAAAATTGTGATCGCAGATATTGACGGGAATGTACTCACCGAGTTGGCGGATACGCGATTTCTCAATCTTACCGCTTCGGGTACAGCCGGTTGGGTACAGCCGGTTGGCTGGCTGGATGCTGAAACCCTGCTCATAGAAGTTCGCTCTGACGATTGGGGTGATGTGGCATTGGCCCGCGTACGCTATGACGGCAGCGAGATCAGTTTTCTGGCGCAGGGTAATTTCGTGGGCTTTTTATATCCCTGATGAACAACCACAAAGGCACGATACCCTGGGAGATTTGGCGATACCAGGAGAAACTTCGTGCCTTTGTGCCTTCGTGGTTCTAAAAATTCGAGAGTTTTCTCAACCATGTGAGGAGCGCTTTATGAATATTCTAGAAGAAGGCATCGGCGAACTGCTTCAACCCCCGGATATCGACGCTTTTCGCGAATGGAATCGTAAGAAAAACAAGAGCCTGACCGATAAGCGCATGACCGAGGCCGAGGCGGTCAGGCGCTATATTCACAGCGGGGATTATATTGGCACGGAACTCTACGGTTCGGTGCGCTGCCCGATGTCCATCGTCAATGAGATTGTGCGTCAGGATATCAAGAATTTGCGCGTGGTAGGGCAGGGAGTTTATGAGACCGACATCTTGTTGGCGGCTGGATTGGTCAAAGAGATGGATTTTACCTATATCGGCCTGGAATTGTATGGTATTTCGCATGTCATCCGGCGCGAGATTGATAGCGGGCGTTTGGGAAAAATTGTCGAGTGGAGTAATGGTTCACTTGTTTGGCGTTTCAAGGCGGCGGCAATGGGTGTGCCTTTTATTCCAGTGCGCTCGATGCTGGGGACGGATACCTTCAAGTACAGTTCCGCCAAGTTGGTAGAATGCCCTTACACCGGCGTTCCGATTGCTCTGGTGCCGGCGTTGATTCTGGATGTTGGCATTATTCACGTACACCGCGCTGACCAATATGGAAACTGTCAGATCGATGGCATCAGCGGCTTTGCCTATGAATTATCACGAGCATCGAAAACGTTGATCGTCAGCGCCGAGGAGATTATTCCCACTGCGGAAATCCGCCGTCACCCTGACCGCACGATCATCCCTTATTATTTGGTGGATGCTGTCGTGCACGCGCCCTATGGTTCGCATCCTGGCGAGATGTGCTACCTCTACGAGCGTGATGAGCCGCATATCCAGCATTGGGCAGAGGTATCCAAAACCCCCGAGGCCACCCAGGAATATCTGGATACCTATATCTACGATATCGAAGATCATCAGGAATATCTGGCCTTGATCGGCGAAGAGCGCTTGAAATACCTCCAGGATATTGTTCCAGATCGAGGGTAATAGGATGATTGAAATAAACTACAACCCCAACGAAATGTTAATCTGCACGGCCTCGCGCCTGATGAGCGATAATAGCACAGCCTTCATCGGCACCGGTATTCCGATGCTGGCGGCGTCGCTGGCGCAGAAGATGCACGCGCCCAACCTGATGACCATCTTTGAATTTGGCGGCATGGGCGCAATTCTGGATGATTTACCAGTAGCGGTTGGCGGGCGGCGTAGTTTCCACAAAGCCTTATCCGCGCTGGGGATTCTGGATGTGATCGAAATGGCCGGGCGCGGCTTTATCGAATACGGTTTTCTGGGCGGAGCACAAATTGATCCGTATGGCAATCTCAACAGCACGGTGATTGGTGATTTTTATAAGCCCAAAGTACGCCTTCCGGGCAGCGGCGGCGGCAATGATGTCGGCTCACACTGCTGGCAGACGATTGCCATTATGCGTCACGACAAGCGCCGCTTTATTGAAAAACTCGATTTTATGACGACACCCGGTTATCTCAGCGGCCCCGGGGCGCGTGAGGCTGCTGGTCTTCCGCCGGGAACTGGCCCGTTTCGTGTGGTCACCAACCTGGCGCTGTTGGGCTATCATCCTGAAAGCAAACGCATGATGCTGCTCGCCACACAGCCGGGAGTCAGCGTGGAACAGGTACTCGAAAATACCGGCTTTGAACTTTTGTTAGCCGATGAAATTATCGAAAACCCACAGCCCAGCGCGCAAGAACTGCGCATCCTCAGAGAAGAAGTTGACAAGGAAAAATTCTATATTTAGCCATGCCCCATCATCCCCTCACCCTCAACCCCTTCTTCAATCCCAAAGGCGTCGTCATTATTGGGGCTTCCAACGACCCCAGCAAACTGGGCTACGGCCTTGCCAATAACCTGGTGCGCAGCAATTATCAGGGCGCGATTCATTTCGTCAACGTCAAAGGCGGCGAGCTTTTGGGACGCCCGATTTATACCCATGTGTTGGAAATTCCCAATCCGGTGGATCTGGCCGCGGTGCTGATCCCGGCACCCTATATTGCCGATGCCTTGCGTCAATGCGGGCAGCGCGGCATCCAGGCTGCCATCATCGGGTCGGGCGGATTCCGCGAGGTCGGCCCGGAAGGCGCAAAACTGGAAGATGAAATTATCGAAGTCGCCCGCCAATACAGCATCCGGCTGATTGGCCCGAACTGCATTGGCCTGCTCGACACGCACCTGCCCATCGACACCACCTTCCTGCCACCGCCCGGTCCTACCCCCGGCGATGTGGCCTTTATCTCGCACTCGGGGGCGATTTGTGCGGCGGTCATCGATTGGGCGCGCGGCCAGGGCTACGGTCTCTCGCGGCTGGTCAGTTTGGGTAATCAGGCTGATGTCTGCGAAACCGATATGCTGGCTCCGGTTGCCGCTGACCCCTTCACGCATGTGCTGGCGCTCTATATTGAGGGCGTCAAAGATGGGCGCCGTTTTGTGGAAGAAGCCCGTCGAGTTGTGCTGGAGAAGCCAATTATTGCCCTCAAGGTTGGGCGTTATAAGGCCGGTCAGCGAGCGGTGGCCTCGCACACTGGTGCCCTCGCTGGCCAAGAGAGCGCCTACAACGCTGCCTTCCGCCGGGCGGGTGTGCTGCGTGCTGAAACCAGCGAAGAAATGTTCGATCAGGCGCGCGCTCTGGCCTGGTGTTCGCTGCCTAAAGGTCGCAAGGTGGCGGTTTTGACCAATGCTGGCGGACCGGGAGTCACTGCTGCCGATGCGCTCGAATCCTTTGGGCTGGAACTGGCTGAATTGAGTGGAGAAACGCGCGCCGCTCTGAGGTTGGTACTGCCCCCGGCGGCCAGTCTCAGCAACCCGGTGGATATGCTCGCCACGGCGACCCCAGACCAGTTTGCAGGCAGCTTGCGGGCGGTTCTTGGCGACCCCGGTGTGGACAGCGTGATGGTCATCTACCCCACCCCGCCCATGTTCAGCGCCGGTTCGGTTGCCAAAGCGATTATTCCCATTATCCACGGGGCAGAAAAGCCGGTGGTGGTGGCTGTGATGGGTGAGCGTCTGATTCAAGAAGCCGTGGAACATCTGCGGGCGGCGCGCGTGCCCGAATACCGCTTCCCCGAGCGCGCTGCGGCGGCGCTGGCGGCGCTGTTCGAGCGCGCCGAGTTGTTGATGTTTGCTCAAGATGAACCGGTGATGCCGATACAGGCGTCAAGCGTCCAGACGTCGGACGTCACGACGTTGTTAGACGCTTACGGCATTTCCATTGCGGCGCTGCGCCTGGCTCGCGACCCCGATGAAGCTGCTCAAATTGCGGCCAAAATCGGCTTTCCAGTGGTGATGAAAATTGCCGCGCCGGAAATTTCGCACAAGTCGGACATCGGTGGGGTGATGCTCAATTTGGGCGACGCCAATGCGGTGTGCACCGCCTTCGGCGAGATCCTTCGTCGGGCGCAGGAAGCCCACACCGAGGCCGCCATCGAAGGCGTGCATCTTCAAGCGATGATTCCCCACGGGCAGGAAGTCATTATCGGCGCGATTCAGGATCCCCAATTTGGCCCCCTGGTGATGTTTGGTTCCGGCGGCACGGAAGTCGAGGGGCTGAAAGATATCGCCTTTGGGTTGGCCCCGCTCACCCGCCGCGAGGCCGAATATATGCTGGAATCGACCTGGGCGGGGAGAAAACTAAAAGGCTATCGCAACCTGCCTCCCGCTGACCGAGACGCCGCGCTGGACGCCCTTTTTCGTCTGGCGCAACTGGCCTATGAGCACCCAGAAATCAGCGAAATTGAAATCAACCCCTTGCGGGTGCTGCCTCAGGGTGTAGTGGCAGTGGATATAAGATTTGCAATGACACGTGTTCTGAACCGCTAAAGCGCCCGAGAAACTGTACCCTACCTTTTTGCCCTGCATATATTGAGCAGATACATAACTTTCTGACTTGGCAACGATTTTTTGCACTTTGGACCGACCAATGGCAAAATGAGAAATTACCCGCAAGGAGAGACCATGAGTAAAGACGCAATTATCGCCAAAAATCTGGCTTATAGTTACGGACATTTGCTAGCCGTAGACCATATCGACTTTCGCGTGGGCGAAGGGGAAATACTGGGCTTCCTGGGGCCGAATGGAGCCGGGAAATCGACTACGGTCAAGATGCTCACCGGGCAGTTGCAACCGAAATCTGGCCAGGCAACCGTTCTCGGTGTGGATGTGGCGAAATCGCCGAAAAAGGTACAGGCCCAGATTGGCATCTGTTTTGAGAATACCAATCTGTACGAACAGATCAGCGGTGTGGCGAATTTACAACTTTTCGCCCAGTTGTTTGGCGTGCGCGAATTCGACGCCGAAGCTTTGCTCAAGCGTGTGGGCCTCGATGGTCGTGGAAACGATAACGTGCAAAGCTACTCGAAAGGCATGAAGCAGCGTTTGATGGTCGCGCGCGCCCTGGTCAACCGCCCGGCCATTTTATTTTTGGATGAACCTACCGAGGGCTTGGACCCGACTTCGGCGCAGGCCATCCGCAATATTATTTTCGAAGAACGCCAACGCGGAGCTACGGTTTTCCTCACCACCCACGATATGCTCGAAGCCGACAAACTTTCCGACCGGGTGGCTTTTATTGATGAAGGAAAGATTGTAGCGCTGGATACCCCCCATGCCCTGAAGCAGCAATATGGCAAGCGCATGCTCAAAGCCGAAGTCACCACCCCTGAGGGCGGTCTGGAAGCTCGCGAGATTGTGCTCGATCGTTCGGAGACCGCGCAGGAGGTAGAAACGCTCTTCAAGCAAGAGCGGGTGGTTACCATCCACAGCGAAGAAGCCACGCTGGAAGATATTTTCATCCGCATTACCGGGCGAGGGCTGGTCTGAAATGAACTGGCACATGATTCGCACATTAATGCTCAAAGACATCAAACTCTATTTCTCGAATCGTTTCTTTGCCCTGATCACCGTGCTTGGTTTGTTGGCCTATATTGGGATATATTTCCTGATGCCCCTAACAGTGGACGAAACCATCGAAATGGGGTTGTATATCCCAGAAATTCCCACGGCGTTGACGGAATTATTAGCCGATGAGGGGGTGGTCTTTCTGCGGGCGGAGTCTGAAGAGGCCCTTAAGGTAGCGGTATTGGCGGATGATATTTCCGCCGGGTATGCTTTTCCCAATGACCTCGCCCAGCGCGTGGCCGCCGGGGAGAAAATCCCGGTGAATGTTTATTTCGCTTCCAATATTCCACAGGAATTCAAAGAAATCTATATCGTTGTGCTGGACGAATTTGTGTACGCGATTACCGGGCAAACCCTGGATATCGATGTCACGGAAGAAGTGCTTGGCCCGGATATGTCAGGGGAACAGATTCCCCCGCGAAAGCGCATGGTACCGCTGCTAACAGTGGTCGTCTTGATGATGGAGACAATGGGTTTAGCCAACCTGATCAGCACGGAAATTGAAACCGGCACCCTGCAAGCCCTGATGATTACACCCTTGAGTGTGGAGGGACTGTTCGTGAGCAAAGGGCTGTTCGGTACGATTTTTGCTTTTCTTCAAGCTGCGCTGCTGATAGCCGTGACAGGCGGCTTGGGTCGTCATCCGCTGCTCATCTTGCTGGCTTTGCTGTTCGGCGCTGCGATGGTTACTGGAGTCGGTTTTTTGATGGCTTCGGTGGGCAAAGATATGCTTTCGGTGTTGGCCTGGGGTGTGCTGGCTATTCTGGTGCTGGTCATCCCCTCGATGGTGTTGATGTTCCCTGGTGGCACCACGGGTTGGATCAAGGCGATTCCATCGTATTATTTGGTGAATACCATCAATCAAGTCGTCAACTTCGGAGCGAGTTGGGCCGACGTTGGTATCAACTTGATTGCATTGCTGGCCTTTGCTATAGGTTTCATGGCACTCGGCGTGGTTGTGCTACGGAGAAAATTACGATGAAAAATCAAAGCTCCAGTTTGCGGCGGATTGACGTGTTATTGAAACGCGAATTTTCCGAAGGCTATAAAAACTTTATTTTTATTTTCGCCATCGTGGTGCCGGTTGTACTCACGTTTGTTGTTTCCGTGCTGTTTGGCACACTCTTCGCTGGAAAACCCAAAATTGGAATTGCTGATCAGGGCAATTCGCAACTGGTTGTGATGGCAAAAACCATGCATGCGCTGATTGTGCGGGAATATGCCAACGCGGATGAACTCCGCCAGGCGATTGAACGCGGCGCCGCTGATATTGGCCTGGCGCTCCCGGCGGATTTCGACGCGGGGCTTTCGGGTGGCGATCCGACGACGATGACTGTCTACATTTGGGGCGAGAGCCTGCTCAAGAACCGCGCCATCCTGGTGGCGGCTTTGTCCGATTGGATGCGTACGATTGCCGGGCAGGGGTCCCCCGTAGAATTAACGACGATCACCCTCGGCGACGGGGCGAGCGTTTCCTGGGAAGCGCGGCTGATGCCTTTTGTGGTGATCATGAGCATCATGATGGGCGGGATGATGGTCCCGGCGACTTCGCTGGTGAACGAGAAGCAAAAGCGCACCCTCACCGCGTTGACAACCACACCGACCACATTGGCCGATGTCTTCGCCGCTAAAGGATTATTGGGTATCATTCTCAGCATCTTGATCACGCTCATTACTTTGACGCTGAACCGCTCCTTTGGGGAACATCCCTATTTACTGGTTGCCATGCTGGCCCTGGGTGCGGTGATGGCTGCTGAAATTGGGCTGCTCTTTGGGGCTTTCGTCAACGACGTGAATACGCTCTTCGCTATCATCAAGGGCAGCGGCATTTTGCTCTACGCTCCGGCGATTATCTATATTTTTCCTGATATTCCGCAGTGGATCGGTAAAATCTTCCCCACGTATTATATGATCCAGCCCGTAGTTGAAATTACCCAGAACGGCGGCAGTTGGGCCGATATTGCCGCGCAGGTGTATATTCTGATAGCACTGCTGCTGGTATTGCTGGGCGTACTGGCCTACGTTGTCCGTAAGGTTGACCAGCGTGTAGAGTAGCTGAATCGGAGCATTCACTTCTTTGTTTGTAACTCATTAGATTCGAACTGAAAGAGGCCGAAAAAAGGGGTGTGCGTGCGCACACCCCTTTTTTCGGCATACTCTCTGCGAAGGTTTTAGCCTGAGCAGTTACGTTTTGTATAACCTTCTACTGATGATTTTATCTGCTCAAGCTCTGGGTGGATGAGCCAAAATAGAGGGTCTCTGGGAATCCCC
>CALCSH010000337.1 GCA_937893815.1 uncultured Anaerolineae bacterium
CCCATATATTCCGGCGGACATCTCCGTCATCGGCTTTTTGCAGTAGAGTCATAAAAAATTACCTTACCCCTCCATCTGAACGCGCACAAGTATTGGTTTGTGCGCTTTCTATGTAGCGAGTAGAATCAGACACTTTGAAATTCTCGAAAAGTCCAAATCGGCCTGGTAGACTGATTCCTGTGATTCAATACGTTATATATCCCTGGAGTTTCCATGCAACTATTTTCATCCAAACGACCTGGTGGGATGCTGGGTTTTAGCATCGTCTGGTTCGGGCAAATTATCTCTGTTTTGGCCTCCACCATGACCAATTTTGGCATGACGCTGTGGATGTACAAACAGACTGAAAGCGCCACCGCTATGGGGATGATGCAAGTGGCGTTTATTACACCCTTTTTGCTGCTTTCGCCGATCGCCGGGGCAATGGTAGACCGCTACAACCGCAAACTGATGATGATGCTCAGCGACCTGGGCGCCGTCCTGTCTACCGCCGCCATTCTAATCCTTTACACCACAGGGCATTTGGAATTCTGGCATCTATATATTGCCGCGGTTGTCAACGGCATGGGCAATACGTTCCAGTGGCCCGCCTACTCCGCCGCTATTAGTACGATGGTGCCTAAAGAGCAATACGGTCGTGCCAACGGCATGATGTCGCTGATTGAGGCCGGGCCGGGAGTGCTGGCACCCATGCTGGCCGGAGCGATTCTGGCGCTGAGTCTCAAAGGCCCCTTCGATAGTTTTGCCCTGATTATGCTGATTGATCTAACCACTTTTTTCTTTGCGATTGGAGCATTACTGATTGTGCATGTTCCCCAGCCGGAAAAATCGGCGGAAGGCGAGAATGCAGGCAGTAATCTCTGGCAAGAAGGTATGTATGGCTTTCGCTATATCTTCCAACGCCCCAGCCTGCTGGGTTTGCAAATGATCTTTTTCTTCGGCAATCTGTTTGCCAATATTGGATTCACGGTCTTTGCGCCGATGATTCTGGCGCGCACCGGTCAGAACAGCCTGGTCTTCGGCTCCATTCAGACCGCGGGCGCGGTAGGCGGGATCCTGGGTGGGCTGGTCATGAGCGCCTGGGGTGGATTCAAACGCCGCGTGCATGGTGTGTTGCTGGGATGGATGATCAGCGGTATTTGTTTCGCCATGTTGGGCTTTGACGGCGGCCTGAAGTTGTGGCTGCCAGTGATGGCCACCATGATGCTGTTCTTCCCGTTGGTCAACACCTCCAATCAAGCCATCTGGCAATCCAAAGTTGCCCCGGATTTGCAAGGGCGTGTATTCTCTGCCCGCCGCCTGATTGCCTGGTTTTCACAGCCCATCGCCCCGATTATCGCCGGAACCTTGGCTGATTTCGTGATGGAACCCGCCATGCAAAGCTCTACCCGATTGGCCCGGCTATTCGGTCCATTATTCGGCACGGGTCCCGGCGCGGGGATGGGCTTGCTGGTGGCCTTTGCTGGTGTGGCGTCTGCCGTTGTGGGGTTGTCGGGCTATTTTGTTCCGAATATTCGCAACGCCGAGGATCTTCTTCCCGACCACGATCAAGCATAAAAACAACGCAAAGGCGCAAAGATTCGGAGATGCAAAGAATAGCTACGTTTGTCCTTTGCGTCTTTGCGTTAAAAACATGCACGCTCCTAAATAGCAGGGCATGGGGTATGTTAGAATCTTCGCAATGCAAATCTCCGATCAACTTCAGGGCATTTTAGATACCCTGCCTACCAAGACCGGCTGCTATCTGATGAAAGACAAAGATAGCAAGGTGATATATGTGGGCAAGGCCGTCAACCTGCGCAGCCGCGTGCGCTCGTATTTCCACAGTGGGGGGCAAGAACACCCGCGCACGCGCCAATTGGTGCAAAATATCCGTGACATCGAATGGATTCTGGTCGGCTCCGAACTGGAAGCCCTGATCCTGGAGATGAATCTGATCAAAAAGCACAAGCCTTTCTACAATGTGCGCCTGAAAGATGACAAACGCTACCCCTATATCAAAATCCATTGGGGGGAGGATTACCCCAGAGTTACCGTCACCCGCCGCGTGGTAGAAGATGGGGCGCAATACTTTGGGCCGTACACCGGCGTTTGGGCGGTGCATCAAACCCTGGATGTGCTGCGGCGCATCTTTCCTTATCTCACATGCAATCGTCTCATCACCGGCCAAGACACGCGCGCCTGTCTGTACTACGATATCAAGCTCTGCACCGGGCCGTGTATCGGTGCCATCAGCAAAGATGAATACCGCGCCATGATCGCCAGCCTGGCCGAATTTTTGCGCGGCCGCACGGATGGCATCGTTGACCGCTTGCACGGCGATATGCAATTTGCCGCCAATGAGTTACGCTTCGAGCAGGCCGCCACGCTGCGCGACCAGATTGAGGCTATCCAACAAATCGTTGCCCGCCAGAAAATTGTGCTATCATCAGACTATGTCGATACCGATGTGATTGCTTTGGCCCGTTCGGAACGCGAGGCTTGCGTGCAGGTATTCTTTATTCGCAACGGAAGGCTAATCGGACGCGAATATTTCCTCATGGAAGGCACCGACGATACACCCGATGCAAGCGTGATGAGCGAATTCGTCAAGCAATTTTACGATCAAAGCCCTGGCGTGCCGCCCCAGGTGCTACTGCCCCACGAAGTCGAAGAAATCCAGATCGTGCGCCAATGGCTCGAAAGCCGTCGCGGCGGCCAAAAAGTGACCATTAAAGTTCCCAAGCGCGGCCAAAAGCGCGAATTGGTGCAGATGGCCGCCGAGAATGCCGCCGAAACGCTGAATGCCCTACAAGCCCAATGGGAAAGTGACGAGCACCGACAAACTCAGGCGCTGGCGGAACTGAATGAGGCGCTCGAATTGCCACAGGCACCCGCTCGCATCGAATGTTACGACATATCGAACACTCAGGGCACAGCAATGGTCGGTAGCATGGTTGTTTTTGAACAGGGTGTGCCCAACAAGCAGCACTACCGCCGCTTTAATATCCGCAACGTAATTGGCCCCGACGATTTCGCCAGCATGGAAGAAGTGCTCACGCGCCGCTTCCGTCGCTGGCAGGCGATGGAAGCGCTTGAACGCGATGAAAGCCCCGGCGCCAAAAAGCCCGATCGCTCATTTTCTACTCTGCCGGATTTGATTATTATTGATGGCGGCAAAGGACAACTGGGACGTGCCGTGAAGGTGCTCAACGAATTTGGGTTGGGCGATGTTGTGCCAGTGGTGGGGTTGGCCAAACGTGAAGAAGAGTTATTTCTCCCCGGAAAGCCGTTGCCAGTATTATTGCCGCGCAAATCGGAGGGCCTCTACCTGGTGCAACGCATCCGCGACGAAGCGCATCGTTTCGCCATCACCGCCCATCGCAAACAGCGTTCCCGTCTCGGGATTACATCCCAACTCGACACCATCCCCGGCATTGGCCCCACCCGGCGCAAAGCCTTGATGCAGCATTTTGGCTCTATCGATGCCATTCGCCAGGCATCCGAACAAGAACTCGCGGCCGCGCCCAAAATGAATACCAGTAGTGCCGCGGCGGTAAAAGCACATTTGCAATAAGCATAAAACGCGGATAAGGCGGCTCAAATGGATTGCAGCGGATTTCTTCAAACTCTGATCAGGAACCCAAGAAGAAATAATTCCTGCATTCCTGCATTCCTGGTTTCCTTATAGAAGCTCGTGCTCGCTAAAATTTTGGGTCTCTGGGAATCCCCGTGGTAGTAGCCCAGATTTAGGGGTATAGGGCGTGCGGAGCACGCCCTATACCCCTAAATCTGGGG
>CALCSH010000338.1 GCA_937893815.1 uncultured Anaerolineae bacterium
CGAGTTGGTCAACAAAGTGGTTACGACTTCATCAACTTTTAGATAGACTCGCAAAAGCGCCGGAACTAAAGCCCACAGCACCCCGGCCACAAAGCCACCGAGCACCATGAGCAGAATTGCGATGGGGGTAGGAACCCCACCAAGTACAGTACCCAACCAGGCCGCCGCCAGCGCTCCCGCATATAATTGCCCCTCCGCGCCAATATTATAATAACCAGCTACGAAAGCTACCGTCACGGCAATCCCGGTAAAAATAAGGGGAGTTGATTTCACCAAAACTTCGAGGAAGCTCACTCTGCCCGAGAGCGGATCAATCAAGAAGTAGTAGTAAGCCTCAAAAGGATTGGCTTTTCCCCAAATGATCAACCCGGAGGTTAGGATAAAGGTCAATACCAATGTAATTACCGGGATCAATCCACGAAACCACAACGGTGCGCCGGTTTTTTCGAGTCTAAACTTGGGTAACGGCATATTTTGTTTCCTTGAGTACGCCCGACATCATTAAGCCTAATCGTTCCATATCAGCAACTTGCACTGGGAGTACGCCGACAATTTCGCCTTCGTACATCACTGCGATGCGATCTGACAAGGCCATGATTTCATCCAAATCTTCCGAGATCAGCACTATAGCTGCACCGCGTTCTCGCTGCTCTAATAATTGATGATGTACATATTCAGTGGCACCTACATCCAGCCCACGCGTTGGCTGCGGAGCGATGATCACGTCTGGCTGATGCGCCAATACACGGGCCAGCAATACTTTCTGCAGGTTTCCACCGGAAAGGGTGCGGGCTTTATCGGTTGAACGGGCTTTTATCTGAAACTGGTCGATCAAGTCATCGGCATATTTTCGGATTGCTTTTTTATCCAGGACGCCGCGTGATGTAAAACGCGCCAGGTGCTCCATGACCATATTCTCAGCAACGGAAAGCTCACCTACCACACCAGCATGCCGGTCTTCGGGAATGCGCCCAACACCGGCAGCGGTCATCTCGGCAGGTGTGGAACCGCACATCTCGTGATCGTGAACCTGAATGCTTCCGCTGGTAGGTTGTCTGATTCCGCAGAGGGTTTCGGCGAATTCCTTCTGACCATTCCCACCGACGCCGGCAATGCCAAGTATCTCTCCAGCATTGACCTCCAGGCAAATATCTGTCAGCGCCTTTAGCCCTCGATCATCCGCAGCAAATAAGTTTTTAATCCTAAGAACGGGCTGATCGGCAACGACGCCCCCTTGCCGGGTGACGCCAAAAGTTTCCCGTCCTACCATCATCTTGGCTAACTCAATCGGGTTCGTCGATGATGTATCGATGGTAGAAATCACACGGCCATCGCGCAGCACGGTAACGCGATCACTAATCGCCATGACTTCATTCAATTTGTGAGAAATGAAAACAACCGAAATACCTTGATCGCGCAAGTTATGCAAAATTCCAAAAAGCGCATCGACTTCTTGAGGCACAAGTACCGCCGTTGGTTCATCCAGAATAAGTAACCGCGCATCA
>CALCSH010000339.1 GCA_937893815.1 uncultured Anaerolineae bacterium
AAAACTCTGCGCTCTCCGCGTTCTCGGCGGTGAAGGGTTTTTGCAGTAGAGTCATGTAAGCGTCAACAAAAGCTTGAACAGATGTGCAGACGACCGAGTATCTATGATGAAACCAGGAAAACAGGAAGAATAAATCCTGATTTCTTGGCTTCCTCATAAAAATTGTAATCGTCAGCAGAAGGCTGAACGCCGATAAATTTCACGCAAAGACGAAAAATCGCTAAGAAAGCTGAGTAAAAATCGGTCTTTGCGTCTTGGCGGCTTTGCGTGCAAAATGTTTAGCTTACTATTGACTACTACACTTTCTCATAAAAACTGCAGTTCCTAAAGACCCAAATTGCATGTTCGAGTTACTGTTGACCATGACATCTCCTGTGAAATTTTATAGTAGCGGCTGATTATAACGAATCCAGGATTCTTGTTATGGAGAAAACGTTAAAGCAATCTTTACTAACCCCACTGATGCGCTGGTTTATGTTTGCCATGGTGATTGCCAATATCGCCGGGTCGATGTTCCCGATGATGATGCCGATTTACCTGACTCAATTAGGCGCCAGTGTGGGCCAGGTGGGGCTGGTATTCACGCTCTCTTCGGTTGCGATTCTTATTTTGCAGCTATTTGGTGGTTGGGTTTCGGATTCGATTGGACGACTGCGTGCCATCGCCATCGGCAGCCTGGGCGGCATAATCGGGTATACTGCCATGTTGCTGGCCCCCTCCTGGCAGTGGATGTTGGTTGCGATCTCAGTGAGTCAGATTCCCTATGCCCTGGTTGGCCCCAGCTTTGGCGCCTTCATTGCCGAGAATTCATCGGAGGCGAATCGTGGCAAAGTGTACGGTATTACCGATACGATTTATCAGATCACTGGCGTTATTGGGCCACCCCTGGGCGGATTCCTGACGGAGTATTATGGTTTCAAGACGATGATGCTTGGCTCAGCGGTGTTATATGCCATTGCGGCGGGTTTGCGCATCTGGATGGCAACCACCATGACTTCCCCGGCGGATAAACAACCCGAGAAACTGACCGCCAGTTCCTTCAAGACCAGCCTGGTGAGCATGTGGGGCATGTTGATAGGCGGTGGGGTCATCACCTGGATTTTTCTCACCGATGGTGTGCGGGATATCGCCTTCCGTCTGTCGGGCGAGCTGCAGCCGCTTTATCTGGAGCAAGTGGCCGGAATTTCGCTGGTGCAGATTGGCCTGTTGGGTTCAATTTTCTCGCTGGCGATGATGATTACCCCCATGCTCTCGGGCCTGATCTCGGATCGTTATGGCGAGCGCGTGCCGATCTCGATTGGATTTTTGATGGTCTTCGCCGCATTTATGATTTTTTTGCAGGTGGATGCTTTTCTGGGATTTGCCATCACCTGGGTGGTTTTTGGCTTTGGGGTTGGTCTGCTCAGCCCGGCATACCAGTCGTTGATCTCGAAGGTGGTGCCGCAAAATTTGCTGGGGGTGTTTACGGGCATGTTCCGCAGCAGTTTGGGATTAATTTCCCTGCCCGCCCCGTGGATTGGCGCGCAATTGTGGGAGCGTTTCAGCCCGCGACTACCGTTTTTTATAACCGCATTTGTAGCCCTGGCATCGGTGATTCCGATCTGGTTTAAGTTCAAGGTTCCAGACAAACCCGATAATCCACCGGGGTTGGCAAGTTAACAAAAAATGGCTGGGCTTCATGAAAGTCCAGCCATTTTTTTGCGGATCAGCTTTCAAGAATAACTTTGATTTCGTCGGCGCGCTGCTGGATGGTAGCCGCCAGCTCTTGTTGCTCGCGCTGTCCTAACAACCAATCGCCAATGATAGCCCCCTCGGTATCGGCAAGCGCGGAATAGATCAGTTTTAGGAGGTGATGCGCTTCGCTGGGCGGCTCGGTCAGCGCCAGGAGCGTATTTTCGATTTGGAGGGTGTGTTGCCGCAGGTGAGAATCCAGGCGGTGCAGGCGAAACTCCACCGAGAGCGGAATCGCCTCCCACCAAAGGGAGGGGGCTTCCAATTCAAAGGCACGGATATCGGCCAATTCGCGCAGCACGCGTTTGTGCAACGCGTCATACAGCGCCATAATGCCCGCCAATGAGAGCCGGTTCATATTGCGCTCGAAATCGGCATACGTACCCACAAACTCCTCAACTTCTTCATCGCTCATTTCGATGGCTTCTTCCACCCCCTGGCGGTGTTGTTGTACGGCGAACATGATGCGAGCAAAAAACTCGCGTTCAGCGGCGATAATATGCCCGATGGTGCGCTGCAATGACCACTCGTTTTTTGCGGGGGGAACGGTGAAGAGCTCATCATCGGCTGCCAGCATCGTGGCTTGCAGATAACGGTAAGCGGCATGGTATTGCCCCAGGGCGCGCTGGGCGGTGGTGATGCTCTTGCCTGCGCCGGTGCGTTGGGAAAGTAATGTGGCCTCAAGTTGGCGCAATTCTTCGTAGGTGCGGAAGAAAGCAAAACGTATCCCTTCGTTATAGGCGCGCCAATTCCACTCGAGTTCTAATTCTTCATCCGAGAAATTTTTGGTGATCGTGGCAAAATAGTCAATGGCATCAATTAGTTTCAGCTCGGCCATAACAAATCTCCTGATTATTGCGAAAGTGACCCCGACCAGGCTTCAAAATGCCTGCCGCCGCGTTCATCATCTTTGAAAAACGCCAGATATGTCATCACATGCATGCCTACAAATTTGAGCTTTTTCGGAGCTTGAAGGGTCATATCGTAGTAGGAATGCCATGTGCCCGAGTTGATATAAATCTGATTGTGCATCTTGTTGTCGACGAAATAGGTATCGAGCGGCACAATTTCATGAAAGTGGGTATGTCCATAGACAATATAATCGGCGGTGTGATCGAGAAAAGCCTTTTCTTGCAGCGCATGCTCGGCAATTGAGATTTTGTCGGCACCCCAAAGTTTTTTATTGACCCAGCCTGCCACATTGCTGATAGCGTCAAATGAAAGTCCTTTGGCGAAGAGCAGCGCGGCTTCTAATCCGTCTACGGTGTCGAAGGCCAGGGGGCGATCGTGCGAGCGCACAAAGCCTAATTGCAGGAATTCTTCAGCGGAAGTATCCCAGATTTTCTTAATGATGGCGGATTGCTCTGGATCGCGAATGTAGTTATTGATCAGATTGCTCACCCATAGGGGGGTGACGATTGCCGGTCGGATATTGGAAAGCTCTTTCAGTCCTTCACTCAACTCCAATGGTAGACTCTCGCCCATTTGTTGCCGAACCTCATAGGGGAAGCGCGTTAACAGGTCGATGGTCATGGCATCCCCCACAGTCGACGCATCCCGCCCGGCTTTGCCATCGTAATTCATCGTATCGAATTGGTCGCCATGCCGCCCGAAGACGCGGTAGCTCCGGTAAAGTTCCATTAAGGTTTCTGATTCTTCGGGATGATAGGGGAATGGATCTGAACTGTTGGCGAGACCCAGTGAGTCCACCACGCGCTGGCGGATGGCGTTGTATTCTGGGCCGGGCAGGTGAAAAAACCAGTCGTGGTTGCCCACCAGATAGTGGATGCGTACTTTGACGGCGATGCGCTCGGCGCTGTTGTGGTCGGGCTGTCCGCTTGAAGTCGCCGGGGGTAGTTGAACTTGTTGGCCGCGGCTGATGCGTTTGAGAATTTCAAAGCCTGAGCGGTTATGCTCGAGAATCGCATCGGTGATTTCGGCGATTTTTTTGGTGTAGGCATTTCCCCGGGGGTGGTGCCACGGACGAATGGTTTCGGCTCTGCCATCGTTGTCCACCAGCCAGCGTTCCGACCGAATTAGATCAAAGGCATCGCCTAATAGCAGCAGGTCAATGCTCTGGATGGGTTCATAGCGCCCATCGCTGCGCCATGAGGCGCGGTTGGCCATGCTGTTTAGGCGCTCGGCAAATACGCGGAAGGCATCGGGCGTGATTGAACTGCCGGATGAGCCGTCTTTTAAATGTAAATCGCTAATAATCACCAGCATAGTTTCGTACCTCCGGTACAGTGCAACTTCGGGCAGTCCACATTGTACAACAAACTTCGAAATTTAGGGGTATAGGGCCGTGCGTAGCACGCCCATACCCCTAAATTTGGATTTCTCACGGCAATTTCTAAAGACCCAAATTTATAATGATTTGAAGGATGTCTGGTAGAATTTTGAGATATGTTGGGTCTCTGAGATTTCGCAAGGTAAAGCCCAGATTTGGGGGTGTGGCGGGT